>CAZJNQ010000010.1:54467-58776 GCA_964547475.1 uncultured Porphyromonadaceae bacterium | reverse complement strand
AATATGTGGGATATCGCCGGGGAACGGATGGTGCTGATGGGCAAGGAATCAGGCGGGATTGATGAAGTCTGGGCCCACCCGGTGATGGCTCTGAGGGATTATGCCGTTACGATACGGGTCGGGGATCCGGCGCGCGAAATTCAACTGAATAACCTGAAACCGCTCATCGAAGTCAGGCTTGAATCTTTTACCCGGATCTATGCGGTTCCCGGCGGACAACTCAAGGAGATCATCACGGTACATCCTATTGACGGGAATGCCGTGATCCATTATGAATACGAAGGTCGTCAGGCCATGGAGATATTGATCAGTCTGAAAAGCAATCTGCGGTTCATGTGGCCCTATTCTGAAAAGGTGACCGGGGAGATCCGCTACAGTTGGGATGAAAACCTGAATGCCTGGACCATCCACGATAAATCAGGCGATTTTGCGGCGGTCATCGGGATGGACGTTCCGGTAACCAGCCGGTCGGGCAACCCGGATACAGGCCTGCGGGTGGCACTATACATGACTGTTTCCATTGAACCCCGCGGAATCGCAAACGTAGTCCTGGGAACATCGGCAACGGGCCTGACCGAAGCGGTCTCCGCCTATCGCCGGGCGATCATGAACCCGGATGCGATCTATCGCGCCGCTGCCGACTACTCAAAATCGCTTTTCAACGGCAAGCTCATGATCACGAGCCCGGATGCCGATTTCAATACCGGCTACAAATGGGCCCTGGTTGGGACCGACCGGTTTATCGTGAACACTCCGGGAGTGGGGCGTTCCCTGGTGGCTGGCTATGCCACAACCGATTACGGATGGAACGGCGCCCAGAAAGTGAACGGCCGACCGGGTTATGCCTGGTATTTCGGCCGGGATGCGGCCTGGAGCGGTTTTGCCGTATTGGACTACGGTGATTTCGACCGCGTGAAGACCATTCTCGAGCTGTTTTCCAGATATCAGGATGTGTCCGGAAAGATCTATCACGAACTGACCACCTCGGGCATTGCCCATTTTGATGCGGCTGATGCGACACCGTTGTATATCATCCTGGCGGGAAAGTACCTCCATCACTCCGGTGATACGGCCTTTATCCGGAAGGAGTGGCCGTCCATACGGAAAGCGATTGATTTTTGCTATTCCACCGATACCGACGGCGACCATCTGATAGAGAACACCCAGCAGGGGCACGGATGGGAAGAAGGTGGTGACCTTTACGTTACGCACACTACGCAGTACATGGTATCCTGCTGGGCTGAAGCCCTGAAGCAGGCCGGATATATGGCCGGGCATATCGGGTTAAAGGATCTGGAAACACAATATGTCAAGGAAGCTTCCATCGTCCTGGGCAAACTCAACAATGAATTCTGGAATCCGGAGACGAAATTCTTCAACCACGGGATCTTCAAGGATGGCACTTACCTGGCTGAGCCCTCGGTTATGACGGCCATACCCTTGCATTGGGGCCAGATCACCGATCCGGAAAAATCAGCAAACGTGGTGGAACAGCTCGCCTCGTGCAACTTCACCACCGACTGGGGAACCCGGATCGTGAGTGAGAAAGCCAAATTCTTCGCTCCCGGTGGTTATCATACAGGCAGCGTCTGGCCGCTTTTTACCGGCTGGGCCTCCCTGGGCGATTACGCTTCCGGGAATCCCTCGCAGGGTTTCGCCAAACTGATGAGCAACCTGCTGATCTACAAGCACTGGTCGCAGGGATACATCGAGGAGGTTTTGCATGGGACGCAGTACAAATATTTCGGTGTTTGCCGTCATCAGTGCTGGAGCGAAACCATGGTCCTGCAGCCCGCCATTGACGGGATGCTGGGGCTTAAGCCCGATGCCTTGGCCAACAACCTTGGACTGACCCTCAACTTCCCCTTCGACTGGAATTCCGCCACGGCAGAGAATATCCGCACAGGCGACCAGTCGGTATCACTCGGTCTGGTCCGGGACCCCAACCATACCTCACTATCCCTCACCTCGTTAGCTACCTCACCATCCCTCACTATTAACCTCACCATTCCTCTCCCTCAGGGAACGAAAGTGACTGCATGCACCGTAAACGGGCAGAGCCACGAATATTCGATGGTGGAGGAAAGTATCGCTGTGGAGCTGAAGCCTGCCAAGGACATCAGCGTGGTGATCTCCCACGAAAGCGGGATTTCCGTTCTTCCGGTCGTTCACCATCCGGCCCCGGGCGATTCCTCAACCGGATTGAAGATCATAAGCGATGAGCTGACAGGCAGCAAATATGTGGTGAAGGTGGAAGGGTTGAGCGGAACAACCGGACAGATCCGGCTCATCAAATCGGGACATATCATGGAGAAAGAATTTGTTTTCCCCGAATCGAAAGAAAAATATGTGAGGAAGGATCTGGTCTTTTACAACGGAATGCCTGATCATGAAGTGTTTTACTATTTACTTCCCCGCAGCTTTTACGACAGCGATGGAGACCGCATCGGAGACCTGAACGGGCTCCGGCAAAAGCTTGATTACCTTCAGGAATTGGGTGTAACGTCCATACTGACCCTGCCCTTGTATTATTCCGATTTTTATCATAACTATTTTGCTCTTGATTATCAGAAGATTGATCCTGAATATGGCACGATGGACGATCTGATCGGGTTAATCCGCGAAGTGCATAAGCGAGGCATGAAGTTTTATCTCGATATGGAGACGCAATACGTGATCGAGGGTTCCGACTGGTATAAGAACCACCCGGAATATCAGATCCAGGGAACTCCATGGGGTACTCTGATGTCCTACAACGGGGATATCCGCAAGATGAACATGATGAATGTCTATCAACCGGAGGTTAATCAATACCTGCACGATCTTTACCGGTCCTTCCTGGATCCCGACAAGGACGGGATTTTTGATGACGGCGTGGATGGATTCCGGATCGACCATATCATGGATGATCTTGACAATACGGGTAAACTGACCAATTTGTACGCCGGTTTCTGGAAGCCTCTTTTCGACGGGCTGAAACGGGTCAATCCGGAAATCCGGATCATTGGTGAACAGGCCGACTGGGCGTCATACGGGGAAGAAATCTTCAGCAAGGCAGATCTGGATTATATTTTTGCTTTTCAATGTGCCGGGGCTATCCGGTCGATGGATAAAAACGTTATCGAAAACCTGTTTTCCGAAACCTGCCGCAGAACACCCGGGGACAAGGATCAGCTCATCTTCATTGAGAACCACGACATCGACCGGTTTGCGTCAGGAGTGAATGGTTCCTTGCCGAAAGAGAAGATCGGCGCTGCCCTGAATATCCTCATGAAGGGCATACCCCTGATATATTACGGACAGGAATTGGGAATGAAAGGAACCAGGCTGGAAGTTCCTTCGGACGGGGACCAGATCACGAGAAGGGAAGCCTTTGAGTGGTACCGTGGCATCGAAGGGCCGGGAATGGCTCATTGGTACAAGGATTCCGGACCCTGGTGGAACAACCGGTTCGGGAAATCCAATGACGGGATCTCCCTGGAAGAAGAAAAATCGGATCCGGCATCGTTGTGGAATTTTTATAAAACCCTGATATCTGTCCGGAAGAATCAGCCTGCGCTTCGTGGCGGAGAACTGAGGTTCATAAAGAATGATAACCCGGGTGTGGTTTCCTTCGTAAGGACCCTGGATGGCCTGACCGTTTTTGTGGCCATCAATTTGACAGACAGAGTACAACAGATCTCCCTGCAGGAACCTGTTGCTGTGAAAGGTACAATTCTCTTGTCGGAACCAGCGGGGAACCGTTGGACAGGGCAGGGAATAAACTTACGGCCTTACGGGTTACTTTTGGTTAACTAACCGGATTAATAGTTGCTGGTTAAAAAAATTTTAACGTCATGAAAAGGATAGGATTGTTGATTTGTGCGTTATCCGTTGCGAGTTTATCAATTGCGCAGGATACTGGCGAAAAAGTATCGGTTGAACGATCGAAAATGCAGTTCAACCTGGGTGTGGGCTATTCAACCTGGGGGCTACCGGTTTACGTTGGTTTGGATTATTGGATGACTGAGGAAATTACCTTTGGGCTTGAAGTTGCTGCCCGTTTGCACATTTTTCCATCGTATGCCAATTTTGGAGGAGCGGTTAATGGCAATTACCATTTCGCACGATTACTGGGTTTGCCAGACGAGATTGATTTATATGCAGGCGTGAGTGCAGGGCCATACTACAGCACTTACTCAGGTTGGTCGAAGCACTTTCGTTTTGGTTTATCAGGTCAGATCGGAGGCAGATATTATTTTAAAGATAATATGGCACTTATGCTCGAAGCCGGAGGAGGTACCTTGTCCGGTGGTAAGGTGGGTCTTAC
>CAZJNQ010000010.1:39298-54367 GCA_964547475.1 uncultured Porphyromonadaceae bacterium | reverse complement strand
ATGAAAACTGCAGCGATTCTACCGTTCATTCTTCTTTTCTCTTTGAATCTAAGTGCTCAACAGAAGGGGAAGTCAATCAATTCGCTGGATCCCCAGGTCTGGCAGGATCAGGATCAGATGACCTGGGCGGACTACAAGCCGATCCCGGGCAAGAACTGGGCCGATCGCTCCCTGGTTCCAATGCGGATCCTCAAGATTGCGCTGGTGGCCGTTGATTTTGATGATCAGCCTTTCGTGATCACGCTGCCCAGGTATTCCGACCTGTACGGGAATCCGCAGGTTGATCCCGTTCCGAGGGATTCCGTGCCCCAATTCTATGCTGATTTTTACAATAAGCCGGGAAAAATCAACCACGGTCAAACCATCAACGGTTACTGGATGGAACAATCGCGCGGGATGGTCGGCATTCCGCCAATGGATTGTTACGGCCCCTACCGGATGCCCAAAAAGCTCTTCCAATATGGTCTTAACGAATATAACCAACGCACCGGTTGCCCGACTGGCTATACCTGTGACGGCCGGCTGGAAAGGGATTGCGATGCCCTCTGGAAGGCTGATGCGGGTCAGGACATCTTGTCGAAATATGACATTGTCCTCCGGATCTATGCCGGATATGATGAAACCGGTGTCTGGCAGGAATTCGGTGAAATGAAATTCAACAGTAAGGATGATATTCCGCCCGAATGGGGAAACCCGGATACGACAAAACCTCGCTGGATTGCCACCCGTTACGTGCCGTGGACATCCTGGAAGGCGGGACAGGAACAATGGGGGCTTTCATCCATGAGACAGGGAGAGAATTCCGGAACCATCACGCACGAGATCGCCCATTATGCGTTTGAGACGGGGGACAACAACAATAATCCCTATATCATGCCATTCAGAAGGGTGGGTTCCGGTGTCTGGGATATCATGGACCGGGGCTCCTTCAACGGCCCGGGTGGCCCTCACCGCCGCTGGGTGGTTCCGGCGACTGACGGAGCCGCCATGCCGGCAGGCTTCATGTTGCGCAACCGTATTAAGTACAATTTTGTAAAACCGGATGAGGTGCTGAACATCAACCGGGACGGTCTGGCAGGATCGGGACCGGTCGTTGCCAGGATTACAGCCCGCGCTGTTGAGCCGCTCGACGGGGAACTGGCCGGGATTAAGGTCAACCTGGATGGCGAAGCTCCCCAGGACCATACGCCGGAATGCGATCCCGCAAATGATCCGCTGTGCCCGGGTGGCTCCGTTTTTCACTTCTATTCCCTTGAAGTGGTCCAGCGCATTGGCTACGATTCATTCACCCCGGACCATGGCGTGCTGATCGCAAAAAACAAGAACAATGAAAGCCCTTCCTGCGGTTACAACTGTTTCACCTGGGTGATCGATGCCCATCCGGAGGATATGAACAGGGTTGATTTTGTCAAACCCGATGGAACGAAAGTAATGAGAACCGTGGCTGATTACCGCCAGCTCAACGATGCCCTGTTCCATGCAGGGCTTAATTCCGGATCCTATTATGAATGGGAGGATACGCCTAACCGTCTCCATTTTTACGTTATCGACGTTCATCACAACGCTGATGGGATTCTGTCCTATACGCTGGGTGTCAGATCACTCGATGGGGCAGGACCACAAAAAAGAGGGCTCAGACTGACAGCACCCAAGATGGCTGATGTCCGGAAACCCGAGTCAACTCTCAATTTTACTCTGGAAAACACAGGGAAAGCTGCAGCCGTTGCCACTGGCCTCCATCCAATGGATGTGGCAAAACACCTGGATCAGGATATATACCGGTTATCCGTTAAGGTTGAAGGTGCAGGCTGGGATGCACAATTACGGAATGCCCTGGCTACGGCAAAATTTGGCGAAACGGTAACGATACTGGTGTATGTCACGAAATTGAACGCAAATGCCGGTACAGCCAAAATAATCCTTACGGCTACCTCCGAAAGCGATCCGTCGAAAACAGCAACCGCCGTGGTTTCGGTGGGGGACCCAGCTGATGGACAATAGCGAAAATTAACCACACCCACACAACACACCTACACACACACTAGCTTCCCGTGTGAGATGACCGACAGAGGACCTGATTAACTAGAAGCTGCTCGTATACTTTGTCCAGAGCTCTTCTGCCAGGATCCAGTAACGCGCCACTGCGGCTTCAGCCATGTCCGTGCAGTATTTCGTCAGCTTTTCCTTTGCCTGTTCCGGATTTTGCCTGTTCAATTTAATCATCTCTTCCTCGAAGGTGGCCTGCCTTGCAAAGGCGGAATCCTCGATAGGTTTCCAGACGGCTGCAACATCCTGACTCATAGGTTGATACCTGAGCATGCATAACTGGCTAACCTGCCGGAATGCCCACCAGGCGCAATCGCGACGAAACTTTTCCCGCCCGTCGATCATATAGGATTCGGGCATGGCGGTGATTCCGCAATAAAAAGGAGTATGCGGTGTGGTGGCCGGATTATCGTATCCCAACCAAACGACACCCCCGACCGGATCGGGAAGCCAGCTTCGCGACTGGGTAATCTGAAGGTACGTCGCCCGTGCGCAGCAGATGGTTCGCTCTCCGGGCACTTTCAGCAGGTTCCGTAGTTCACCCGTCATGAACGGATTGGCCACCGGACTTTTCACCGGATTGCCATTCCGGTCTGTCGTTTTAAGGGAAGCGGTCATGTCATACGGGGTATCCTGATAATAGTTCCTGAAAATGGCGAGGATATCCGGAACGGTGACCTTCTTATCGGGCTTGACCGACATGGGGAAGTTTTCCCCGTTGGGGTCAAGGTTCAGCGATGGAGCCACCAGGCTCAGCACCCTCCATTCGCGTCGGCGGCAGCCCATGCTTCTGCGGTCGGCATAGGCATAGCAGAATTCAAATGGCTGGCCGCTTCCGGGGCTCCAGAGCCCCATCTCCTGTGCCAGCGAGAGCACATTATCGGATGCCATGTAATGATCCTTATCTGTCAGGTCCAGGATCCGTATCCGGCTGGCATTGGCCGAAACCCCGATCTCACCGTCAGGAATCCTGACAGCCGCCCAAACCGCTCCTTTTTTACCCTTGCCTGGCCCGAGGATCTCAAAATGCCAGGTTTCATAAGGATCGGCGAAAGTGAAACATTCGCCCCAGTCGTTGTATCCGTACTCCTTCGTCAACTGGTCAATCAGCCGGATAGCCTCACGGCAGGTCCGTGTCCGCTCCAGTGCCAGGCGGTACAACTCGGGGCAGTCGAGCAGGCCGTTTTCAGAGACCATCTCCCGCTTACCCCCGAAGGTGGTTTCCCCGATGGCCAGCTGGTGTTCGTTCATCACCGGGTATGCGGTATTGATGTAAGCATAGGTTTCAGCCACCTGGGGGATGGTGCCCGCTTCCACGACATCGGGATCATTGGGCATCCTGGTGTTCTTAGGCTCCAGGTAAACCGGACAAACCGCTCCTGACGGGTATTTCCGATGCGGCACGAGGTTGATCCAGGTCCGGTCGGAATTGCTGTCGCAGGAATGGGAGGTCATGGTCGATCCGTCGGCCGATGCATTCCTGCCGACCAGGATGCTGGTGCAATTATCGAATTCCGGATTCTCCTGAAAGTCCTGAAAAGCAGCAGGCTGTGGAGTATATCCGGAGCTCAGCAGGAGAGCCAGGCAGGCCGCTGATAACGTCAGGAGTGATTTTATTCTGATATTCATGGGTACTCCTCCCGGCCGTTAAAATCCGCGTGCGTACAGGGTCCAGAGTTGTTCGTACAATTCATCCCAGCGTGTCATGGTTGCCCGTGCAAAGGTGTTCGTGTAATTCGTGATAAACTCCTGATATTTTAATGGTTTCAGATTGCCCCGTTCGTCTTTTTCAGGTTCCTTGCCCTGGTCGGTTTTGTATATATCAGTGGCAATCTTATCCATCAGGGGCAATTCGATAAAGGCTTTGTCCTCGAATTCCCGTGTGGCGTCATTGACCATCGAACGGGTGCGTTCCCATTTGAGTTCAGCCAGCCGGTTGACCCGGCGGAAATGCCAGATGGCGGCATCTTCGCGGTACCTGTGCTGGCCGCAGATGGCGAAGCTTTCGGGCAGGCTGAGGGTTCCGGCATAAATAGGGACTCTCGGGCTGCAGGCAGGGTTGTCAAAGGAGAACCAGGCCACTCCCCCGATCGCGTCGGGCAGCCAATCACGGCACTGGATCACCGTTGAGTAGGAACAGGCACTGATGGCAATGGTACGCTGGTTTTCAATGACTCCAGGCTTCAATTCATTCAGAAGCTGGCGAAGATCACCGCTGATAAACGGACTGGCCCAGCTGCTTTTTACCTTTTCCGGATTGGCCGGGGGATTCTCCGGTTGGCGACGGAAGGAAGTTCGTTTGGGAACCAACAGGTTTTTGGTGGCATCCAGGTCCGTTCCTTCATAGGTGCTGCGATAAAAGGCCATTACGTCCCTCACATCCAGTTTTTTATCGGGCTTAACCGAAAAGGGTAGCTCTTCCATCTCGGAATTGAGTTGAAGATCCGGCGCAAGAGTGCTCAGGACATAGAATTCCCTGGTTGAAAAAGGTTTTCGGCCGCCATAAGCTTCCCAGAAACGGAAAGGCTTGCCGCTCTCTTTTTTCCAAAACCCAAGCTGTTCAGCCAGGGAGAAGACATTCTCCGATGCCATGTAATAATCCGGTTTATCAAGATCCAATGTGCTGATCCTGCAGATATTGGCAGATATCCCCACATGGTCGTCCGGAATCCTCACAGCTGCCCAAACCGCGCCCACCTGTTCAATGCCTGCTCCCATGATCTCGAAGTGCCAGACCTCTTTCTTATCGGCCACGGTCAGGCATTCACCATAATCCCCATAGCCATATTGTGTAGCCAGGCCGCCCATCAACCTGATGGCTTCCCGGGCAGAGGAACATCGCTCCAATGCAATGGCCTGTAATTCTTCAATCTGGAAAAGTCCATCATCATTGAACAACGCCTCCTTCCCGCCAAACGTGGTTTCGCCCATGGCCAGCTGCTTTTCGTTCAGCGCGGGATAGGCCACATTCAGGTATGAATAGGTTTCGGCAGCTTCGGGGATCTCTCCCTTGATGATCACGTTCCGCCGGTCGGTGGCAAATTCATTGTGTAACAATCCCCATTCGATCTTACGGGTTGCACCCGGATCGAATTTCCTGTGCGGCACAATGTTCACCCAGGTCCGGTATCTCCCGTCACAACTGTGACAGGTTATCACCGAGCCGTCGGTCGTTACTTTCCTGCCGACCATGATGCTGGTGCAGGATGCGGCTTCTTCGCTGACCGGGATAAACTGCGCAGCGGCAAATGGAACTAACATCAGGCCTACCAGGATGATCAGCAACGCCTGTCTGAGTATTGGTATGCGTTTCATGGTTAATGGTTATTAGCGGTTTCAGGTTATTCTGATATGATCTGTTCTTTGGGTGAGGTGGCTGGATCTTTGAGGAATGATCCGATACCTTTCCCGATGACTTCGGAATAGTGCGGAACACCCTCGCACAAGAGAGGCTTGCCGGGGTACAGCTCGTTCCAGCTCTGGAAGATCTGGATGATGGTTGAGGTATGCCTGCCGACCCTGACATCAATCGGCCAACCGTTTTCATCAATCGGTGAGAAGAGAAGGCCATGCTGGCCGGCTTTCACTACGAATTCATCCTTTCCTTCCAGTAATTGTTTTTCACCGGTGATGCCCCGGGTGGCATCGAGGAAAGGCTCAGGTGCCTCGACCAGCAATGAAATCGCGTCAGAAAAATCCCCGATTTCCCGGTGCGACAAACCATGGAGGTTTTTCGGGGAGAATTCGGTGCCGATGGAGAATCCCTCGAAATCGGTAAGGGTCATGGATGCCAGCGTGGCCAGGTCCTGGCCTCTCTCGTGAGTGACAATGGTATTGATCACCGGGTATTGAAGTTCGGCTTCATGAAGGTCGATGACCAGATCCACTTTCTCCTCCCTGATCAGGTTCATGAAGGCAAAAGTCGTTTGCTCGGTCAGTGTTCCGTTGGCACGGCCCGGCCAGGCCCGGTTCAGGTTCCGGATATCGAGATAGGCCAGGTTCTGCCGGCTGGGGTAATGAATATAAACCTCGGGATCAGGCCATTGATCGATCGGGTTCGACCACCGGTCGCCCATTCTGAACGTTTGTCCGCCCCAGGTCGTCGGGATGGTGTATTTCTGCGGATAGGCACCACTGGGACGGGTGACCGTGGTACCGCTTCGGTTAGCCGAAAGAACGACAATGAGCCGCCCTGCAGTGATCCGTGCATTCTCCACCAGCAGCAAAGCCGCCAGCCGCCCGGCCGGTTCTTCGGGATGCGACCCGCCCAGCACCAGCATGGTGGCACCAGGCTCTTTGCCTTCAATGAAATAAAGGTTGCAGTCATTGACCGATCCCCTGATTCCGTCGAAATAATCTCCGAGCTGATGAACGGAGGTGGTCGAAGGATCGACAACAACCTGCTCTTTAAAATGACGGTGCTCATAGAACCGGATGCCTGACGCGGTTAGTATCAGGAGCCCGGCCAGTCCGAACAGGCTTTTACGGATGATATACGGCCTTTCCAACGGTTTCATTATTTAAGCATGAACAGGCGTAACAGGAACGGAATCAGGATCACGATATAAACGATCTCCTTCTTCCAATCGCGTGTCTTGATCAGGTTAAAGATGATCAGGATCGAGATGAAAGCGAGGAGCGCGTAATAGATTATCGTTATGATGGTGGTGAGTGTTGACATGGTTTTTACTTTCTATAAACCGGTTAGAAAACCAAGATCTTTACTGAAGATGACCATCAGGGTTCCGAGGATCATGATTACGATGGTCGGAACGATACATTGCTTCAGGAACTTACCGTAATTCGCGGTGGTGCCGGTCACGTCCATGGTGAGCCGGCCGATAATGGCTGTTGGCGGCAAGGCATCCCCAAGAGGCCAGATCACGCTCATCCCCGCCAGGGCAATGATCGGGTTCATCCCCATGGAGTTGAACAGCAATACAAGCGGAACGCCGAAAACAGCCGCCGAACCGTACATCAGGACCGATTCGGTGATCGGCAGGAAAAAGAATAGGCTTCCGATCACCAGCCAGACGGGCAGGGTGATGAATGTTATGGCAAGAAGCCCGCGCACTCCCGTGAGGGTCATGATCTGCACCAGGATACCTGCGCAGGTCAGGGTTCCGATAAGGGGTAACAATTGTTTGATGGTATCGGAGGAGAGGCGGAACATATCCAGCTTTACCGGTGACAGCACCCAGGCGGCAACCGCAGCGAGGAGGAACATCAGGGGAAGGCCGGTAACGGGCGTATCGTGGGGCCATTTCCGGCCGATGAACATAAGGCCGAAAAAAATCAGGAACGGGACAATGATCCTCCACCAGCTCATTTTTCCGGGGGGGACGGGCAATTCACCGAATGCTTTTTCCACATCGATTTTCGTGCCTTTCCAGCCCAGGAAGAACATGGTGAAGAGCGCTCCGAGCACACAGGGGATCAGCAGGGGCATGAAGAATCCGACATAGGGCATGTTGACCCCCGCGGCGCTCATCATGGCCCAGAGGCTTACGGGCGGAGCTGCAGCGCTCAGGCCTGCGCAGAGGAAAATGATGGCTGCGGTGCGGATCCTGGTAATGCCCATATAGGTGAGGACAATGGCCACCAGACTGCCCGTGATGAGTACCGTAACGCTTCCTGCGCCGGTGAGGGCACCGGGAATAAGCAGCAGGAGGGTGAGGAGCATCAGCAGCAGAACGCGGCTCCTGTTGAAGTTTTTCAGGATGGATCTTACCACGAAGGCTATCCCTCCCGATTCCTTCAGGATATTCATGAAGAGTGTGGCGCAGATGAATATCAGATTGATATCCAGATAGGTCATGGCCCCCTCGGCTATATGCCTTGCCGGGAACCAATGGCCGGCAGCCATGGCTCCACCCAGGGCGGAAGCCAGCATGGCCAGTTCAGTGGAGAGCTTAAACCGGAGGGCAATGATATAAACGATCACCATTACCCCAAGAACAATCCCGGCAGAAGCAAACATATTCACGGGGTTGAATTCTATTTGGTATACACTTTTTTCAACAGTCCTTCAATCTCGTTGTTCAACTCGAACAGGATGATCGGGATGTTCTTGCCCTTGGCTATGGTGGTGAACCGGCCATCAGAGTCTCCTTCTTTCTTGACGATCAGCAGGTCGGAGACCGGACAGACGGCATCAATCGACTGTTCATCTGAATTGTCACCGGGAGAGGCTCCCTGTGAACGGCGGGCCATGCCTTCGATGTGCGATCCGATAACCTTGATGCCTTGTTTTTTCGCTTCAGCGATCAGGGCTTTCGTGCGGGTCAGCTCATCATCGATCGAAACCCCGGCGGCACCCATCCCTTTGAGACTGGCACCGGTGACGATGATGACAGATTTGTACGGGGTGCCGGCCTTTGCCTTGGCAACCAGGTCATCAGCCTTGGCCATCAGGTTGTAATCAAAGGCGATGTTCAGTTTCTGAAGGTAAATCTTCAGGCGCACGGGGCCCGGACTCTGTCCGCAGGAAGTGAGCAGCACAGGCTCTGCAGCCGTTTGGGCTGCAACTCTTTGCGGATTCCAGGCCAGGAAGATGCCTGTGAGCGCAAATAAAATGAACGGGGATACTTTTTTCATGACGGGTGCTCCATTTACTGGATATTCAGAAGTTAGTTCTTTCAAAGATATCAAACAAAAACCTTCATGATCCCAGGTATTTCCACTTTCCGGTAAACTGGACCGAACGCTTTGAGATTTCAGGCCGGGAGACCGGATTCCATGGCAAGCCATATTTCCGGGCAAGCCCTTTGAGATTAAGGAGATGGATCACGGGGATCCCTTGACTGATCATCGAATGGATCATCCCCTGTTGCTCAGGTCCTGCGCGCGGAACACGCTTCACCAATCCGGGCCTGAGATCCAGGATGGAAGTGCTGGTGCCCAGGTTCGCATACCCGCCGCCGGTGTTGATGAATGCTTGTATGGATCCCGGTCTTCCCTGGAAGTAGAGTGAATCCCGGATCGCCCGGTTTTTTACCAGGTTCTTTTCTTCAATCAGGGGAATGCCCAGGCTGTCGGCGGAGGCTTTGATGCGGGTGCGGATTTCGGGATCAAAATCTGAACCTGTATCATCTTCTCCACCCCAGGAAACCGCAACAGGCTTATAATCAATGATATGTTTATTCAATAATTCCAGATAAATATCCCAGATGGTAAAATCGGGATCATTGGCGCCATACGTGGAAGAACCGATGGAAATGACCGGGCGGACGCATAGGTTCATTGACCGGGCGGCCGAAAGTGAGGCGATCATAAGGCCCGGAAAGGAGCCTGATGAACCGAGCGCGATGGTATCCCCTTTTTTCACCCCTGCCTCATCCAGCAGATGAACCATGAGTGCCGCCAGGTTCGGATTCAGTGAGGTCCTCTTTGACTCAAGGTCGCCCAGCGTGGTGGTGATGCCGGACCATTCCGGACCGATCAGGCGGTTCTCCATCACGTCAAGCGTGTGATCCATGATACGGGCAGCCTCCATTTTCTCGGGAACCAGGCGGGTGTTGCGGGGCAGTAGGGAAACGACAACGAAAAGGACCGCCACTATTCCCACCATGGAAGCAGTTGTTTTCCAGACGCCCTGTTTTTCGAAATTATTGGCGATCAGCCCCGGGATGATCCATCCAATGATCCTGATTTCCGTCGCTTCCGGGTACCATTGCGGCAGGAGGGCCGAAACCGCATAGGAGATCAGCGCGCTGAGCAGGATGAAGAATACGAAGCGGCGTTGGCCGAACAGGATCAGCCAGCGGGAGGCGAGCCGGTAAAGAAGCCAGATGACCACGGAAGCCAGCAGGGTCCCGAGAAGCCGGAGCGGTTGATCGACAAACAGTATCAGGTATCCCGGAACGATGATCCCGCCCGGGTATATTCCGGTGATCGCGATGAACAGCAGCGACACGACCAGGGCTATGAGGAATATTTCGTACATGCTTGTCAGTTAGTCGGCCGGGATAAACTCCTTCCCGTTTTCTTTCCAGTACGAGAGCAGTTTCATGCCGGTTCCATGGATATTTCCCGCTCCAATGACAATCGTATCACGGGTCGCGCAGCGGATGATCCTGCCGGTGATGAGGGCCGGGTCTTTGCCGGGTATGCGTGTGCAACCACTTAACCTTCGCTCCAGTACCGGGGCATTGGGGCCCACGACAAATATCCGGTTGAAAAGAGGGTGTTTCTGGTCCTTGAGAAAGCGCAGCCACTGGAGCGACCGCTCACCACGGTCGGCCCGGAGTGCCAGCAGGCCGATAATCCCGGGATCCTTAAAGGGCACCCGGTCCAGCACTCGTTGAATGATCCCGTATGTTGATACCGGGTCATTGGCCGCAAAGGCGTTCACGAAGAGTACTTTCCCCTTGGGGAAGTCGAATCCGTACAGGGTCATTTTGCCGACATCCATCCGGGCATTCAGAATACCGCTCCTGACAGGTTCATCGGAAATGCCCAGGTGACGGGCTGTTGCTATCACCAGATCGAGATTGGCGGGTAAGTGTTGATGTAGGGCCGAAGATGAAAGGTTCATGTCATCTGACAGCTTCCCCGGGGTCAGTATGCGACCGGGTTTGTTTTTCTGCAGGATATTCAGGACCGACGCGTGAGCCTCAGATTCGGGAAGAATGACCACAGAGCCCGGATATACATCATTTTTGTAAACCCTGGCAACCTCTTCAGCCGATTCCCCTACGACGTCCGTATGATCGGCAAGGAAATTCGAGAGGAGTGTGATGTGAGGCTGCATCAGCTTTTGTGTCTCAATCTTATGATTTTCGGGTTGAATGCTCATGATTTCTGTGATCAGGCAATTGACGGCCAGTTTTGCCGCCCGCGCAACCACTTTTTTCTGCTCGATAATGGAGACGCGGTTGTTCCGCCTGACAGGCTCTTCACTCCCATCGGGCAGGATCAGCATGGCTTCCGACCCGGTGGTCTTAGCCAGAACGGAGATACCGGCTGAACGGAAAACGGAGGCCAGCAACCGCACAATGCTGCTTTTCCCGCGGGTGCCTGAAACCGTTATCCGCAGCGGGATCTTTTTAAGCCGCCGGGTATGGATGATCTGCTCGGCAAGAAGCCAGAGGACCAGAGTCAATATCAGGATTAGAGTTGTCATCAGGCAACAGAGTTGTCAACTTTTTAAAAGTTGACAACTCTAAACACCTAACCTTGCGGGCGTCATCCTGGGCATGATCAGTTGAACCACCCCGAGGGCAACCAGGTAGAGGCAGCCGGCAACCAGGAAAGCGTAAACATATCCGGCCGTACCGGCATCTGTGAGGACTTTCCCTAATGCCAGGTTGGCCACAATCCCTGAAATAGCGCCCACCATTCCTCCTATTCCCACAACGGAACCGACCGCTTTTTTCGGAAAGACATCACCGACCAGGGTGAACACGTTGGCTGACCAGGCCTGATGCGCACCTGCAGCCAGCGCGATCAGCAGAACGGCTACCCATTGATTGCTGACCAGGGGAGCCAGGGTTACCGGGAGAACCAGCGTGGCACAGCAGAGCAGGGTGATTTTACGCGCTTTATTGAGTGACCAGCCCCGGTTCATAAAGAATCCCGATATGTATCCCCCGGTGACGCTCCCAATATCGGCAATAAGATATATGAGGATCAGGGGCAAAGCCAGTCCCTTTAATTCCAGTCCAAACCGGGCATTGAGAAAGAAACCTCCCCAGAATAGGTAGAACCACCAAACAGCATCGGTTGTTTTAGCCATGGCAAAGGCCCAGGTTTCCTTGACCGGGAACAGTTTCCTCCAGGGGACGTTACCGGTCACAGATTCAGGCGGATCACTCAGGATATGGTCCAATTCCGGTTTCCTGACTTTCGGATGTACCTCGGGTCTACGGTAGGTGGTGATCCAGAGGATAACCCACAGGAGGCTGAAGATACCGGTCACCAGGAAGGCGAACTGCCAGTTCTTCCCTTCATTGGTGACAATCAGCGGTATGAAAAGGGGAGCGATAACAGCCCCCACGTTGGTGCCGGCATTGAAGATGCCCGTTGCAAAAGCTCGCTCTTTCTTGGGGAACCATTCGGCGACCGTTTTAACGGCTGAAGGGAAGTTACCCGATTCGCCGAATCCCAGCCCGAACCTGGCCACGGCAAAACCGATCCACCCCATGCCGCGCGTCACGGCAGCATGAAGCATTCCGAAAATACTCCAGATGCCAATCGAGAGAGTATAACCCTTTTTGGTCCCCAGCCGGTCGATAATGCCACCCATGGTCAGAAGGCCTATCGCATACGCCAGCTGGAAAGAGACAGTGATATTCGCATAATCCTGAACCGACCAGCTAAAAACCTTGTCTCGAAGAGTCGGCCCCAATACGCCGAGTATGCTCCGGTCAATATAGTTGAGGGTGGTTGCCATGAACAGCAATGCCAAAATACGCCAGCGGTAATGGCCGATTTTTTCAGTAAGGGTGGTTTCCATGGTCGGAACGGGTGACTGGTGACTAATGGATGGTGATAAATTCTGATGTCAATCAAAAGTAAAGAAAAAGTTCCTGGTTGGATGATAAGTTGGTATTTTTGATCAAACCAACAGGTGAGCCTGATAATACAAAAGCTAATAAGATGAAAGTTTTGCTGACCGGCGCCAACGGATTTCTTGCGGCGAACATGATCCGGGAGCTCAACAAAAGGTCTGTCCCGGTTCGGGGGATGGTCAGGAAATCGGCTGAGCTCAGGTCCATCGAAGGAACGGATCTGGAAATAGTATATGGATCCTTTCTACAGGCCGGAGAAATTGATCAGGCTGTCCGGGGCTGCGATGTGGTGATCCATTCGGCCGCCAACACAGGTCCGACTCCGACTGCCTTGCGTCATTATCTGGGAACCAATGTCGAAGGTACCCGGAATGTGGTCAATGCCTGCCTGGGAAACGGCGTGCAACGGCTCATTTTCGTGAGCACGGTCAATACCATCGGCTTTGGATCGGCCGAAAATCCCGGAAGAGAGGATTGGCCTCTCGACGGGGCGCCGTTCAGCCGGTCGGGATATGCTGTCAGCAAACTGATGGCGGAGGACCTGGTCAGGGAAGCGATCCGGGATAAGGGACTCGATGCGGTCATCGTCAATCCCTCTTTCATGATCGGTCCGTATGATGCCAAACCCAGTTCAAACCGGATCATACGAATATATTATCAGGGCCATGTCTCCCTGGTTCCCCCGGGAGGAAAGAACTTCGTCGATGTCCGCGACGTGGCGGTCGCCGTTTGCAATGCCATCAACATGGGCCGCACAGGCGAACGGTACATTCTGGCACACGAAAATCTTACGCTGCATGCCTTTTTTGACAAGCTGGAAGCCGTGACCGGTGTAAAGCAAAAAAGGATCCGGATACCGGCAGGTTTAGTAAGGACCTTAGGCGGACTCGGAGGTGTCACCAACGCTTTTGGATCGGGTTACGAACTGGATCCTGTCACCTCGCATATCCTCTGTATCCGGAATTTTTATACCCCCGAAAAAGCAATCCGGGAGCTCGGAATGCCCCAAACGCCGATCGAGGAAGCTATCAAGGCTTCGTGGGAATGGATGGGAATCAAGGCAGAAGGCAGAGGGCAAAGGGCGCAAATTAGGCCTAAGACTTAAGAATCAAGTTATCAAGTTAAGTAACAAGAAAAGTAGCTACCTTCTTTTCTGTTTCTTTTTACTTCTTCCTGTTTTTTGCCTTTTGCCTTCTGCCTTCTGCCTTTACAGGGTCTGCGCTGTTTTCAGCACCGGGAAAGTGACTCCGCCTTTCGCGATATTTTGTTTCAGCAGGTATTCGTCGAAAAAATTCCAATAAACCAGACCGTCATCCGATTGGGGTTCAAGCAGGTAGAATATCAACCAGGCCAGCGGTTGGGCCAGGTCAACGTAATAGGATCCGGCGGGAATGGTTTTTGTCACCGGTCTGAAAGTACCTTCAAGGGTTTCGGTTCTTGATCCGCCGAAATAACCTTGCCGGGTAGTCGGGGTGAACTTGGTGACCAGGAACTCTTCACCGGTCACCTTGGTTTTCTTGACGGTTTTCCCGACAATGATGCCATGTTCCTGAAGTTTTTCAATCACATTGGTCAGTTCTGCGGGAATGATATATGTGCGGGGCACCGTGCTCAGTTTGACCGGCACGAAATGGTTCAGGTGCTGGATGGAGTCAATATAATAAAGCCTGCCGGTAGGCTTGAACCGGGGCCTTCTTTCTCCGGCCACTTCAATCCGTTGGGTCTCACGCATCAGCATACTGATCGTACCCGGCTCAGATGCCCGTTCATAGGTCAATCCCCGCTGCAGCTTGCCCGCTTCCGCCTTGATCAGGTCAACAGTTGCCTGATCGGTACGGGCGATCATGTCAATGATCTCTTTGGAGTGGTTGTTGGTATTTTCCAAAACCGTCAGGATGAAGTAATAGTTCGACAGGATACGTTTTTCAAAATTGTCATGGGGGAACGTTTCACTCAGGATCCCCATACGGTTGCGCAAACCCACGTAATTGGTAATATAACGCGGCAGATGGTCATATGCCGCAAAGGTAGGTTGCCGATCGGGGCGGTTATCGAGATAACCATGCCAGAAAATCGGCAAGCCCGAACGTACCATGACCCGGTCGATGGCATCCCGGATGATATCCAGGGTGAAATTCATCGGTTCAGGCATGCCGGCCGATTGGAAAGCGGGGGCGATATTGTCGGTATACCCATGCCAGGTGCCGTTATCGGCATGCAGGTCCATCAACAGGGCCGGGTCCCAACGGTTAAGTACATTTTTGAGCAACCCTTGCATTTCGGGAGATTCGGCCTTCATCCCTTCCCGGTTTAGGTCCAGGCCTTCACCGTTGGCCCGCACACCGGTCAGTTTAGGGCTGCCTTCCTGGGACGGACGGTTCTCCCCGAGCTTGTCGTTCCCGTCGGGATTGAAGTTGGGACAGAACAGGACGATCTGGTGATCCAGGAGGTATTTTTTTGAGCCGAGAGCTATTTCACGCATGAGCTGCATGGAAGCTTCTTTCCCTTCCAC
>CAZJNQ010000010.1:0-39198 GCA_964547475.1 uncultured Porphyromonadaceae bacterium | reverse complement strand
AAAAGGAAAAAGGAAAAAGGAAGGATGATTTTTTTCATGGCGGGATTGTTTTATCCGGATCAAAATTAAGTTACTTTTTCAGGGTTTGCGATGTTAAAAAGCAATCTTCCCGTTTTGCATTTTATATTGATTATTTTTACCCGCAGCAATACCAAAACAAATCCATGAACCAAAAATATGCAGTGGGGACTGATATTGGCGGAAGCCATATTTCCTGTGCGCTTATCGACCTGGAACATCAGGTAATCCTGCCGGAATCGAGGGTCACCCTGTCGGTTGACAACAAGGCTGAAGCCGCTGAGATCCTGTCAATTTGGTCGGAAGCCATCGGGGAAGCCTTTCTCGGGATTGATGTCGGAGATTTGGCCGGCATCGGATTTGCCATGCCGGGGCCGTTCGACTATGTAAAAGGCGTTGCCCTGTTCAGGCTGGTTGAGAAATACCTGGGCCTGTACGGTGTGAATGTATCGAATCGAATCCGGAAACTACTATGCTTGTCACCCGAGGTTCCATTCCGTTATATGAATGATGCCACTGCTTTTGCCGTGGGTGAAGCCTGGATGGGAACTGCGGTTGGAACAAAGAAATCGGTTTCCATCACGCTGGGTACCGGATTCGGGTCAGCCTTCATCGACGAAGGGATCCCTGTGGTGGACAGGGCTGATACCCCTAAAATGGGTTGTGTCTGGCACCTTCCTTTCCAGGATGGAATTGCTGATGACTATTTTTCAACACGCTGGTATACAAAAAGATATGAAAACCTGACCGGAAAATCACTTCCGGGAGTCAGGGAGATTGCCGATGAAGCCCGCAAGAACCCGAAAATCGCGGCGCTGTTCAAGGAGTTTGGCGGTAATATAGGCATCTTCCTGGGTGAATGGCTGAACAGGTTCAATGCCGAAGTGCTGGTGATCGGGGGGAACATGGCCGGAGCAGCCGACCTGTACATGCCGGCTTTCGAGCAATCGCTTAAAAACCTGAAATGCACAACCCGGATCGCCTGGTCGGAATTGAAGGAGGATGCCGCCATCATCGGAAGCGCCCGGCTGCTTGATCCGGTCTATTGGTCAAAGATTGAACCGCTTATCGAAAAAATGAATTAACCTGATAAACCGAAAAATATGTCAACAGCAAAAGTGAACCTGAAACAGATCTTGCCGGTGTTCATGTCGTTCATCGTGATGGGATTTGTGGATATCGTGGGTGTTTCCGCCGGATACACCCAGAAAGACTTTGATCTTTCCGATTCAGTAGCCCAGCTGATCCCTACGATGACTTTTGTCTGGTTCTTCCTGCTCTCAGTGCCTGTCGGCATTTTGCTCGACAAGTACGGTAAAAAGCCTATTCTCAATATCGGGATGGGACTTACCGGTCTCGGCATGCTCGTTCCGATGGTCGGTTACCTGTCGGAATCCCTGTATTCATTCCCACTGATGCTGGTTGCCTTTCTCCTGCTCGGAATCGGCAATACCATTGTTCAGGTCTCGGCTAATCCTCTCCTGCACGATGTCACTCCCGCCGACAAATATTCGAGCTTCATGAGCCTGACCCAATTCATCAAGGCGATCATTTCGCTGCTGGGTCCGATCATCGCCACGTTCATGGCTACGTCACTGGGCGACTGGAAACTGGTTTTCATCGTTTATGCCGTCGCCTCTTTCCTGGCAGTGCTGTGGCTTTACCTGACAAGAATAGACGAGACAAAGACCGACAAGAAGCCGGCTACTTTCGCATCCTGCTTTAAACTGCTCGGCAATCCGCTGGTCCTCCTGATGGTTCTTGGAATTTTCCTGGTTGTGGGTTCGGATGTGGGGATGAACTCCAACATCGCCAACTATCTCCAGACCAACTTCAATGTTGACCTGGAAGAAGCCTCCAGGGGAATCAGCTTCTACTTTGCAGCCCTGATGATCAGCCGGTTCCTGGGAGCGGTTCTGCTTAACTATTTCAAGCCCAAACCTTTCCTGATCCTGACCACCCTCCTGACGATCATCAGCTTTGTAGGCATGATCCTGTCTCCGTCAGCGACTGTCGGCAAGATATTCATATTCCTGGCCGGACTGGGCTCGGGGAACCTGTTCCCGCTGATATTCTCGATCACCGTCAATAAACTGCCCGAGCGAGTCAATGAGATTTCAGGACTGATGATCATGGCCGTTTCAGGCGGAGCAGCCATTCCACCGCTCATGGGCCTGGTCAGCGAGAACTTTGGCGGATCGGCTTCCATTTTCGTGGTGGTGGGCTGCATGGTGTATATCCTGTTCGCGGGATTGTACGCGAGGAAAGCGGCATAGAAGATTCGGGATTTTGGATTTTGGATTTGGGACTCAGGATTTCCATTATCCAAAACCTAATATCCATTATCCAATATCCATTATCCAATATCCAGCATCCAATATCCAACATCCAATATCCATTATCCAATATCCAACATCCAATATCCAGCATCCGCTCTTGCTTTTCAGTCGCCGGCGTTGTATCTTTGCATCGTCATGAGCATCTTCTGCCATAGCAACTTACTGAAGGCTTACCGCTGCCTTTATCACTGCCTCATGGTATAGTTATCCCTATGCCCATCCAAGGCATAATCCCAATGACCAGCCAAAAGGGTCATGTATTGATTAACACTTTTCCACTCTTCCACTTTTCCACTCTTCCACATTTTCACACTTCCACATTCAACATATCTTTCCACAATGAATCCCTCCACTTCCCATACAACCGTCTCTCCGCCCGAGCGACAGCCCAACACGGAAGGCAATTTCTATGCTCCCAAACCCGGTAAAACGGGTCCCGGCATGAATGCACGCATCCAACGCCTCAGGAAGCTGAGTGTCGAGACCGAGCCTGCCATCACTATCGAAAGGGCCTTGCATCAGACTGAATTTTACAAAACCAACAGCGGCAAATATTCGGTACCGGTCATGCGGGCCATGCAGTATCTTGATCATGTTTCGAAAAAAGCCATTTACATCGGTGAAGATGAACTCATTGTGGGCGAGCGGGGCCCGAAACCCAGGGCGGTACCCACCTTTCCCGAGCTGAACTGTCATTCGGTTGTCGATTTCCATGTGCTTAACAGCCGCGATCAGCAGCATTACCGGGTGGATTCGAAAGACATCGAAATTTATGAGAAAGAGGTGATCCCGTATTGGAAAGGCCGGACCATGCGGGAACGGATTTTCGAGCACGTTCCGGAGGAATGGAAACGGGCCTATGAAGCCGGCCTGTTCACTGAATTCATGGAACAACGGGCTCCGGGTCACACGGTTCTCGATGGTAAGATTTACCGCAAGGGAATGCTGGATTTCAAGGAGGAGATCCGGATCCACCTCGATTCGCTGGATTACCTGACGGATCCTGAAGCCACTGACAAGGCGGAGGAACTCAAGGCGATGGACATTGCGTGTGATGCCGCCATCCTTTTTGCCAGCCGGCATGCCGACAAAGCCATGGAGATGGCCTCAAAAACCACGGATCCTGTCAGGAAACAGGAACTTCTCGACATCGCCGGGGTTTGCCGGTGGGTCCCGGCCCATGCTCCCCGCACTTTCCGGGAGGCCATCCAGATGTACTGGTTCGTCCACCTGGGAATCATCACCGAGCTGAACGGCTGGGATGCCATGAATCCGGGTCATTTCGACCAGCACCTGGCCCCGTTTTACCGGCGTGAGGTTGCGGCCGGCACGTTGACACGGGACCAGGCCAAGGAATTTCTCTCCTGTTTCTGGATCAAGGTAAATAATCACCCGGCTCCGCCGAAAGTGGGGATCACCGCCAGGGAAAGCGGCACCTATAATGATTTTACCAATATCAATATCGGCGGATTGACCCCGGATGGCACCGATGCAGTGAACGAAGTTTCTTACCTGATGCTGGAAGTGGTGGAGGAACTTCATATTCTGCAGCCGGGCAACTCCGTTCATATCAGTTCAAAAACCCCGGATGAATTCCTCCATGCGGCCTGCAAGGTCATACGGCAGGGGCATGGTTATCCGTCTGTATTTAATCCTGATGTTTATGTGAGGGAATTGACTGGCATGGGCAAATTGCTCCGGGATGCCCGTGAAGGGGGCTGCAGCGGATGTATCGAGGTGGGTGCCTTCGGTAAGGAGGCCTTTCTCCTGACCGGCTACCTCAATGTGCCTAAGATCCTGGAGGTTACCCTGAACCGGGGGATTGACCCGCTCACCGGCCAGGTAGCAGGTATTGACTGCGGCGATCCGCGTGAATTCAGGGACTATGAAGAACTCTATGAGGCTTTCCTGAAGCAGCTGAACTTCATCGTCGATCAGAAGATCAGGGTCAGCAACTACATTGACCGGATGTTCGCCAAATATGCCCCCGCTCCTTTCCTGTCGGTAGTGATCGAGGACTGCATTGCCAAAGGGCGGGATTATTACAACGGGGGCCCCCGCTACAATACCAATTACATCCAGTGCACCGGCCTCGGTACGATTAC
Source organism: uncultured Porphyromonadaceae bacterium (assembly GCA_964547475.1). Classification (GTDB taxonomy): domain Bacteria; phylum Bacteroidota; class Bacteroidia; order Bacteroidales; family UBA12481; genus UBA12481. Next base: position 34,736 of record CAZJNQ010000010.1, on the reverse strand, counting down.
CGACAGCCTGGCCACCCTGAAAAAACATGTTTTCGAGGATCAGGTTTATAGCATGGATAACCTCCTCGCCACCCTGGCGAAGAATTTCGAAGGTGATGAAAAAATGAGGCAGTTCATCCTGAACCGGACGCCATTCTTCGGCAATGATGATGATTACGCCGATTCGATCGCGGTCAGGGTCTATAATGACCTGCTCAGGGCCATTGACGGCAAACCCAATACCAAGGGCGAGACCTTCCATCTGAACATGCTCTCAACAACCTGCCACATCTATTTCGGCAAGGTCCTGGGTGCTACCCCGAACGGCCGGCTGGCGGGGAAATCCATCTCCGACGGGACCTCGCCTTCCCACGGCTGCGACACGCACGGGCCAACGGCCGTTATACGGTCGATGGGCAAGCTCGACCAGACCCGGTCGGGAGGAACGCTCCTGAACCTGCGCTTTCTGCCCAGCCTGCTCAAGCGGGATACGGATGTGACCAAGCTCGGGCAGCTCATCCGGAGCTATTTTACCCTCGGCGGCCATCACGTGCAATTCAATATTGTAGATACGGCCACGCTGCTTACCGCTCAAAAACATCCGGAGGAATATAAGGACCTGCTGGTCCGTATGGCCGGCTACAGTGACTATTTCAACGACATGAATGATGATCTGCAGCAGGAGATCATTGACCGGACGCAAAATGAGATGCTATGATCAGTGACTCGTGAATCGTGACTCGTGACTCGTGAATCGTGACTCGTGAATCGTGACTCGTGACTGGTGACTGGTGACTCGTGAATCGTGACTCGTGAATCGTGTTTCTTTAACTTTTTCCTTTTTACTTTTACCTTTTTACTTTCCTTATGCCTTCTGCCTTTATTTTCGACATCAAGCCTTACAGCATCAATGACGGCCCGGGGATCCGTATAACGGTATTCCTGAAGGGCTGCCCGCTGAGTTGTGCCTGGTGCCACAATCCGGAGGGGATCTCTCCCCGTGTGCAGAAGATGTACTCCAGAAACAAATGCATAGGTTGCAGAACCTGTGTCGAGGCCTGCCCGGTCAAAGCTCTGGAGCTGACCCCGGAAGGTATCGTGACTGATTTTAAAATCTGCGATTTGTGTGGCATCTGTGCCGATGTATGCCCGGCCAAAGCCATGGAGATGTCAGGTCACCCGGCCACGGTGGAGGAAATCATGAAGATCGTCCGCCGCGAACGGATAACCATGGATCATTCGGGCGGCGGGATCACTGTTTCCGGAGGTGAACCGATGACGCAGGCCGCTTTCCTGATCGGGTTGTTTGATGCCTGCGGAGCTGAAGGGATACACCGGGCACTGGATACATCGGGATTGGCCGATACCGGCACCCTCCTTGAAGTGGCAAAGCGCACCGATCTTTTCCTCTATGACCTTAAAATGATGGATCCCGTCAAGCACAGGCAATGGACCGGTGCAAGCAACGAAAAAGTATTATCGAACCTGGTTGTTCTGGCCGAAACGGGTGCCGAAATCAATATCCGCATACCCTTGATCAAAGGAGTCAACACGGATGACGAAAACATCCGGCAAACGGCGTCATTTGTGGCTTCCCTTCCGGGACCGAAAAAGCTTGTCAGCCTTCTTCCCTATCACAACATTGCCATTAACAAGTACAACAAGTTGGGCAAGGACTATGACCTCAAAGGCATGTCAGAACCAGGTAAGGAGGTGGTTGATAAGATCATCGCCCTTTTCGCCGCGTACGGACTTGAAGCGGTTGCAGGAGGCTGACCGCGATTCGTACCTTACGCCTTGCGCCTTGAGCCTTGAGCCTTGAGCCTTTTTTCTATCTTTACGCATCTTGGAAACCCCGAACATGAAAAAGCTCCCCATCACCTTGCTGATTCTGTTGACCGGCATTCTTGTGCTGGGCATTGTCTCGATCCAGAATTGCAGATCAGACAATGGAGCTTTCCAATGGAAGAAACAGGATGAAAAGCAAGTCCTGTCTTTTGCGGGCCAGCCGGTCGGATTCCTGGAGCCGATGAACATTGAAGGTATCCGGTCAACGGACCAGATCACCCGCCTCGGCGATGGGGTTTTCAGGATTACACGCGAGGTTACCAACCGTTCAGGCAAGCAGATGGATTCACTCCGGCTGACGGTGGACTTTGTTCATCCGGTCAGAGCTTCCTGGTTGATGATCCCGGCCGTGAACTATAACGGCAATGAATGGGGAAGGGGCCTGGAACCGAAAGGCTTTAAAAAGGACGGAACCTGGTGGAGCTTTTCCTTCAGCCGTACCTCAGTGCCCGGTGCGACCTATTCCGAAGGCGACCGATGGGCCATCGCACTCTGGGGGGAGCTGGATGGGAAACTGACTCCCTTCTCCTGCTCACTGATGCCAGAGGACTCGATAACTATTCACCGGCTGATCTGGCCTGAGGAAGAAATGCCGCTGGTGTACTCCAATCGCGATCGCTACTCGCCCGGGTTCAGGAACAATCTGGTCCTCGCAAACGGCGAAAAGCTTACCCTGAGCGCGGTTGTTGTAGCCACTCCTGTTCTCCCGGATCATGCAGCTATAAAAACTTTCCTCGGCAAAGCATGGGAACTGATCCCGCATCCGGAGATCCCGGTTGCTGATCCCGGGGAGATCTGGGATCTGGCCAGGCGGTTCGCTACCGAAAGCCTCTGGGCTGAAGAGGGAGTTTTTAAGGGATTCAGCATCGGGCTGTGGATGCGCGATACCGGCTGGATCCAACGGCCGGTCTGGAAATATGAGGTCGGCTGGGCTGGACAGAATGCCTCCTTCGGCATTTCCCTGATGACCGACTACCTTAGGAACGGCAGGCAGGAGTCGCTCGACAAGGCCCTGGCCTGCCTGGATACCTGGGCGAAATACAGTCCCCAACCGAATGGGCTCTTCCGTACGCATTTCGATTATATTCTCGGGATAGAAGAAAGCGAGGAAGTTGTGGATGCCTGCAATCTCGGCCAGGCGGTTGCCGATTTCCTGGTGGCATACGAGGTTGCCAAACAGTGCGGGATCGAACGGGAGAATTACAAAAACCTGGCACTCAACCTTGCCGATTTCCTCATGAATGATCAGCAACCCAGCGGCCAGTATGGGAAAGGCTGGTCCACAGACGGCACCTGCCTTTACCGTGATGGCACTGTCGGGGCCTTTATCATTCCCGGAATGATCCGGGCATGGAAAGCGACAGGCAAAAACGCCTACCTGGCTTCAGCCCGCAGGGCCTATGATTTTTATTTCGATGAGTTTGCCCGGCAAGGTTTTTCCTCGGCCGGTGCCTTGGATACCTGGTGCATCGACAAGGAGTCGTCCCTGCCGGTACTCAGGAGCGCCCTGATGCTGTTCGAAGCAACAGGCGATTCCTCCTACCTGGCCAAAGCCGAAAAAACATCCTGGTACCTGTCCTCCTGGCTCTGGCATTATGAAGTTCCGGTAACAGATTCATCAGACTTTAAGGTTTACGGATACTCCACTTTCGGGGGTACGGCTGTTTCCACCCAGCATCATCATCTCGACGGATTCGGGATGTGGTTGGTTCCGGAATGGCTGAAACTATCCAAATGGACGGGCAATCCCATCTGGAAGGAATTCGCGCTGGCAACCTGGGCCAACGGCAACCAGTGCGTCGCCGACGGACAAACCGCTTACCATGGGGTGATCAGGCCGGCCGGATCCCAAGCCGAAGCCTATTTCCAAACCCGGTGGTCGGGCAAACCCGGTTATTTCAATGACTGGCTCGTGAGCTGGATGTCGGCGCTGAGAATGGAAGTGCTGCGGGGACTGGATGACTGGAATGAACTTGAATAAAGGAAAAAGGAAAAAGGAAAAAGGAGGGAATTGTAATGACTAACCCCAGACTTCAGTCTGGGGTGGCCAGCAAAGCGAACAGTGTTATGACTAACCCCAGACTTCAGTCTGGGGTGGCCAGTAAAGCGAACAGTGACATGACTAACCCCAGACTTCAGTCTGGGGTCTCCCGGTGTTGGAGACTTCAGTCTGGGGTCTCCCGGTGTGGGAGACTTCACTCTGGGGTAATTGAGTACTTAACTATGCATAGCAACCTTATATCTCATGACTCCATACGGCCGGCAGATATAGACGCTGTTGTCCGATATCATTCAGAGTATTACAGCATGAGGTACGGATTCAACCATGAGTTCGGAGAATATGTTCGACAACCTTTGACGGAGCTGGTCCGGAGAAAGTCACCGAAAGAAAGGGTATGGCTTCTCAGGAAGGGCGGAATGGTGCAAGGTTGTGTCGCGTTGGTGCATAATTCCGATGAGGAAGCTCAGCTCAGGTGGTTTTATGTGGATGAAAAGCTGAGGGGAGAGGGTTATGGAAATGAAATGATCACCAATCTTATCCGGTTCGCCACTTTAAAAGGCTACTCCCGGATCATTCTCTGGACCGTGAGCCTGCTTGAAAAAGCCATCAGGTTGTACAAACAGCACGGTTTTGTAATGGTCGAGGAACTGACTCACACCAAATGGGGGCTGGAACTGACGGAACAGAAATTTTTATTGAATTTATCAGGCCTGGAATGAAAACCATGGTACTTACCGGACCCGGCCGGATGTCAATGATCCAGCGTCCCAAGCCGGTCATTGAAAAGGACACGGATGTCCTGATCAGGATGAAAGCCGTTGGTGTATGCGGTTCAGATATTCATTACTACCGCAACGGGAGAATCGGGAACCAGGTTGTGAAATACCCTTTCCCGGTGGGGCATGAAGGCGCGGGAGAAGTGATGGCAGTCGGAACCGCCGTTACAACCGTGCGTCCCGGCCAGCGGATTGCCATCGACCCTGCCATGCCTTGTTTCCAATGCGACCAATGCCTTGAAAAGCGATTCCATACCTGCCGCAACCTTAAATTCCTCGGATGCCCCGGTCAGGCCGACGGCTGCCTATCGGAGTACATCAGGATGCCTGAAACCAGTTGCTATCCGATTCCCGGATCCATGTCCTTTGAGGAGGCTGCCCTCTCGGAACCCCTCGCCATCGGAATTTATGCCGCAAGGCTGGCTGGCCTGGCGATGAAAGGTAAAAATATCGGGATCCTGGGTTTTGGCCCTATCGGAATGAGCGTTCTGCTGGCGGTCCGGGAACAGGGCGCAGAAAATATACTGGTTACGGACAAGATTGATGCCCGACTCGACCTGGCAAGGTTATCAGGGGCTGCCATGACGGGCAATCCCGAGCGGCAGGACATTCCAGGCCTGGCCATGGCTGGATCAAATCCTTCACTGGATGTTGTTTTTGAATGTTGCGGCCGGCAGGAGGCCGTGGATCAGGCCATTGAGATGCTGAAACCGGGTGGCAAGCTTCTGATCATCGGCATTCCTGAATTCAGCCGATGGTCGTTTCCGGTTGACGATCTGAGGCATAAGGAGATAGCTATTCAAAATGTGCGCCGGCAGAACGGATCGGTCCACAGGACGCTCGACCTGCTGGCTTCCCGGCGGATCGATGTCAGCCGGATGATAACGCACCGGTTTCCTTTCAACCAAGCGCAGGAAGCATTTGACCTGGTTGCCGGATACCATGACGGTGTAATGAAGGCAATGATTGATTTTGACTAATCCCGGGTTGGTGAAAAAGTGGATCCAAAAGGCGATCGTTCAAAAAACGATATCTTACCTGCCGTTCAGTCACAGGCTGAACTACTTCTTTCAGAAATACGTCACCCATGGGATCAACCTGACGGATGAATACCTGACCGACCGTATCGGGCATGCCCGGGATCACCTGAATGCCTACCGGAAACTTTCAGGCCTGCGGGTTCCTGAATGCTGCATGGAACTGGGTACCGGCTGGTATCCGGTGGTGCCGGTCTGCTTTTTCCTGGCCGGATCCGAAAGGATCCTGTCGGTCGACATTACCGGCCATATTACCAAAGACCGTCTCCGCATTACCTTGGGCCGGCTGGCGAATTGGCATCGGTCGGGCCAGGCCGGGGACGAAACCGGCTACCTGCCGGAGAAATGGGCAATCCTCGACTCCTTACTGGATCATTTCGACCATCTCTCCCTGCAGGAAATCCAGGAAAGGCTGAACCTGACCTGCCTGGTTGAGGATGCCCGGAAACTTCCGCTGCCGGATGGCTCAATCGGCCTGGTCCATTCAAACAACACCCTGGAACATGTTTACCCTGAGATCCTGATCCCCATCCTGAAGGAGTTCCGGCGGATCCTGAAACCGGAAGAAGGCGTGATGTCACATTTCATTGACCTGTCGGACCATTTTGCCCATTTCGACAAGAAGATCAGCATCTATAACTTTCTCCGCTATTCGGATAAACAATGGAAATGGATCGACAATTCGATCCAGCCGCAGAACCGGCTGAGGATCATTGATTACCTAAGGATCTTTGCAGATTTGGGCCTGCCTGCCGAAATCGAGTCCTGCCGGCCAGGGAATGTTGCGGAACTGCGTTCGATGAAACTGGACAGCCGGTTCACCGGTCATCCGGTTGAAGAAATTGCGATCAGTCATTGCCACCTGGTTTCGCGCTGTCAATAAAGTTTTAGGGCATCTTTTTTTTGTCAAAAAAAGTGTACATCGTACCTTTATTTAAACTTAAGAAAACAACATGAATACACGCCGTTTCATCACGTTGGGAGTCATTCCGTTGATCGCCTTGTCTGGACTGGTCTGGGTGGGCTGCGGAACACTCAAACCTGCTGCCGGAAAGCACAACCTGGCTGTTGTGGCCACTCCGTCGGGTTCCATGAGCTGGGGTAACTGGTCCCAAGCCATGAATGATGGCCTTACACCTACCGACACACTTCCGTTCAGGCCCCGCCAGGGCCGGGGACCCAGAAGGCCTCCTATGCCGCAATGGGTTGAATATGAATGGATACAACCGGTCAAGACTGACCAGATCGATCTTTTTCTCTGGAATTATAAGGAGGTATTCCCGTTGCCCGCGGCCTACCGGATCCAGTACTGGGACGGGAAGGATTACCAACCGGTCAGTAATGCGAGGGGATTGGGACTGGAAAACGGCCGGTTCAACGCGACAACCTTTGATGCTGTGGAAACTACAAAACTCAGGGTATATGTTGATTCCGCCGCTTCCTTTGTAGCCAATATCGTGGAATTCAGGGTTTATCCTTCCGCCGGTGCTCCTCCGGTACCGCCGGTCATTTCAGCCGGTGGCGACCGCGTGGTGATGGTTGGAGGCAAAACCTGGCTATCGGGCAGCGCCAAATCGGTGACAGGCCTTACCGGAACCAACTGGAGCAAGCAATCCGGACCAGGCCCTGTGACCTTTGAAAATGCCGACTCAATCCGTACGACGGCCAGGTTCACCACTCCGGGCGAGTATGTGATAGCCTTGACCGCCAGGGAAGGAAAACTCAGGTCGGTTTCCACCATAAAAGTCAAGGTCCAGCTTCCTCCCCCCGCCGAAAGGCTGGATGTGGTTTATACCAAACGCTACAGTATCAACAGCCCTCTCTGGAGCGACCGGGCCAAGGCCATCATCGTCAACTGGATACCCTGGTGCATTGACCAGATCAACCGGACCGACCTGAAAACCGGCCAGGGAGGCATGGATAACTTCATTGAGGCAGCCAAGGCACTGCGGGGCGAACCGCACGGGAAACACCTGGGATATGTCTTTTCCAACGCATGGGTGCATCAGACCGTGGAATCCATGTGCATAGCCCTGATGATTGATCCGAAAGGCGATCCGGAGATCATCAGGGCCCATGAAAAAATGAAGGCAACCCTGGAAGACTGGATCCCAAAAATCCTGGCAGCCCAGGAACCCGACGGTTATTTACAGACCGCATTTACCCTGCGCGACACCACCCGCTGGAAAGCCCGCTGGGCCCCCGAAACCCGTGGCAACCACGAAGGCTATGTGGCCGGTTATTTTATCGAATCGGCCATCAACCACTATACCCTTACCGAAGGAAAAGATATGCGTCTTTATGATGCCGCAAAAAAACTGGCCGATTGCTGGGTGGCCAATATCGGGCTAGGGAAAAAGGCCTGGTTCGACGGGCATCAGGAAATGGAACAGGCCCTGGTCCGGTTCGGCCGTTTCGTCAATGACATGGAAAAGAACCACAGGGGTGACAATTATATCGCCCTGGCCAAATTCCTGCTCGACAACCGGTCCGGCGGGGATGAATATGATCAGAGCCATGTGCCTGTCCAGCAGCAATATGAGGCTGTAGGGCATGCTGTCAGGGCGGCCTACACCTATTCGGGCATGGCCGATATTGCAGCCGAAACCGGTGATATAGATTACCAGAGTGCCACGATGTCCCTCTGGGACAATGTCGTCAACAAGAAATATTATATCACGGGCGGCATTGGAAGCGGCGAAACGGCTGAAGGTTTCGGCGACGATTTCTCCCTGGGGAACAACGCTTACTGCGAGGCATGCTCCAGTTGCGGGATGATCTTCTTTCATTACAAGATGAACCTGGCCTATCACGATGCACGTTACGCTGATTGTTATGAAGAGACGATCTATAATGCCCTGCTGGGATCGCTGGACCTCGACGGAAAAAATTTTTACTATGATAACGAGCTGAGTTCCAACTCGCCCCGCTATAACTGGCATGTTTGCCCTTGCTGCGTGGGGAATATCCCGCGAACACTGCTGATGATCCCGACATGGACCTATGTAAAAGGCAGCGATGGAATATACGTGAACCTGTTTATCGGCAGCACGATCACCGTTGACCGGGTAGCCGGGACCGACGTGGAAATGGTACAGGAAACCGATTATCCATGGAGCGGCAAGGTGGCTCTAACCGTAAACCCGAAAGAATCGAGGCAGTTTACCGTTTATGTCCGCATACCCAACCGTACAACCAGTGACCTGTACACCCCGGTGCCTGAGGTGAAGGGATTCAAGACATTGAAGATTAATGGTGTACAGGCTGATATCGGGATTGAGAACGGTTATGCTCCCATTACGCGTAAATGGACGTTAGGCGACCGGATCGAGGTGGAATTCCCCATGGCGGTGCAAAAAGTGACAGCCGATGAAAGGATCGTAGCTGACCGCGGCAGGGTTGCCCTGCGTTACGGACCCCTGGTATATAACGTTGAACAGTTCGATCAGCCTGATATTAGCAAGTCGCTGGGTGATGGAATTCTGACTGCCGAATGGAGGCCTGACCTGCTGAGGGGCGTAGTGACCATCAAGGGAGCCTGGGCCGACGGTTCACCCATGTTGGCCATTCCCAACTATGCACGGAATAACCGGGACACCACCCAGCCGGCTGATCGCCGGATACCGAAATCGATCGTCTGGATGAACCGGTAAAGTAACCTCCGGTGCATCCGGCGCAGCCGGTGCGACCGGAGGAGAGCAGGCATAAGGAGAGAGAAAGGAAAAAGGAAAAAGGAAAGGAATAACTCCCGGAAAACCGGGCAAAAAATAAATACCATGAAACCAATAGCTATTGCCATTATGAGCGCTTTGTTGTTCACTGGGCTTTCAGCCCAGGAGATGAAACCCATCAAGCTCAACGCCCCTGATAAATCGAAAGGGCTGAACATCATGAAAGCCCTGGAACTCAGGGCATCGTACCGGGAGTTTGCCGACACTCCGTTGAACCTCCAGGAACTTTCCGACCTCCTCTGGGCCGCCAACGGGATCAACAGGCCCGAAAAATCCGGCCGGACAGCTCCGTCTGCCATGAATGCACAGGATGTTGATATCTATGTCCTGACTTCAGAGGGAGCCTATTTCTATGATTTCGCACAACACACTCTTAATCCTGTTGCTGCCGGGGATCATCGTAACCTGGTTGCCGGTCGGCAGGTAAGCGTGGCTGCAGCGCCTGTCATTCTCATCATGGTTTCTGATCTTGCGCGCTTCCGCGGCGAGGATGAGAACCAAAAGATGAAAACCGCCTGCATCGACGTAGGTACCGTCTCTCAAAACATTTCCCTTTTTTGTTCCGGAACCGGCCTGGTAACTGTACCCCGCATGGGGATGGACCAGGAGGGACTTCGGAAAGTTCTGCAGCTGAAGGAATCGCAAAGACTGATTTTAAATAATCCGGTGGGACACAGGAAGTAAGGCAAAAGGCAAAAGGAGAAAGTAACCTCCGGTGCATCCGGCGTAGCCGATGCGACCGGAGGAGAGCAGGCATAAGGAGAAAGGAAAAAGGAAAAAGGAGAAAGTAACCTCCGGTGCACCCGGCGCAGCCGGTGCGACCGGAGGAGATCAGGCATAAGGAGAAAGGATAAAGTAAGATGAAACCAATCGTGACCGGACTGCTGATGGTCTTGGGCGGTCTGACCGGTGCAGCCCACGGACAGCTTAGCATCCAACTTGGTAATCTGAAAAAGACAACCACTGAAGTCAACGGCGTGCTCCTGACCACCGAGGAAGCACAGGTCAGACTGATACCTTATGGCCAGGAGATGATCCGGGTCCGGGTTACCCAGGGTAAACCGGCGGCTGATTTTTCCTATGCGGTCGTCGGAAAACCCGATGGCAAGCTCATCAAACTATCGGAAAATGATCAGGAGATTGTCTATTCCATCGGGAGAATAAGCGTAACCGTCAACAAGTCACCGCTCCGGCTCAGGTTCACGGATAGCGCCGGCCGCGTGATCAGTGAGGATGACCCGGCACTCGGCATAAGCTGGATGGGTACGCAGGTGACCAATTACCGGAAGCTTTTCCCCGATGAACGGTTCATTGGACTGGGCGAAAAAACCGGTGGGTTAAACCGACGCGGCTCTTCGTATGTCAACTGGAATTCCGATGTGCCGGCCTATGCGCTCGACAAGGATCCTTTGTATTCCTCCATCCCGTTCTTCATCGGTTTGCATGAAAAGCTCGTATATGGGATATTCCTCGATAACTCGTATAAAACTTTCTTTGATTTCGGTGCTTCCACCAACGGCCGGATGTCAAGTTTTGGTGCTCCCGACGGGGAACTGAATTATTACCTGATCAGCGGGGCTACGGTTGCGGATATTATCAGAAATTATACTGCCCTTACCGGAAGGGCCAAACTCCCGCCTCTCTGGAGCTTCGGGTACCAGCAATGCCGCTGGTCGTATTATCCTGATAAAGAACTGCTTACAATAGCTAAAACGTTCAGGGACAAACAGATACCCATAGATGTTCTGTATCTCGATATTCATTACATGGACCAATACAAGATATTCACCTTCAGTCCCGAGTATTATCCGAACCCGAAAGAGACGATGGCCGAACTGAAGAAAATGGGGTTCAGGGTGGTGGTGATCATTGATCCGGGCCTGAAGGTGGAGCCGGGTTATCAGGCTTATGAAGAGGGAGTGAAGAACAATTACTTCGTCAAGTATCCTGACGGGACCGATTACACGGGGAGTGTCTGGCCGGGTCCTTCGCACTTTCCCGATTTTACCAATCCGGTCGTCAGGGAGTGGTGGGGGAACTTGTTCAGGGTTTATACCGATACGGGCATTGACGGTTACTGGAACGACATGAACGAACCGGCTGCCTGGGGGCAGAATATACCCGACCTGGTTCAGTTCGATTTCGACGGCCATAAAACCACGATGCGCCAGGCTCATAATGTGTACGGCATGCAGATGGTCCGCTCCACGTATGAAGGAGTCAGGAAGCTTAATCCCGATGAGCGGCCCCTCACCATTACCCGTGCCACTTTTGCCGGGGGCCAGCGCTATTCGACCATCTGGACAGGCGACAATGCTTCCTATGACGACCACATGTTGCTCGGCGTCAGGCTGGTAAACAGTTTGGGGGTCAGTGGCTTCCCGTTTGCCGGTCCCGATGTGGGCGGTTTTGTGGGCGAACCTTCTCCCGATCTCATCATGCGCTGGCTCTCTATCGGGATTTATACGCCGTTCCTCAGGAATCATGTCGATTATAACCATAACTACCGCGAGCCGTGGATTTACGGCAAGGAGAATGAAAAGATCGCACGGGAGCTGATCAATCAGCGTTACAGGTTGTTGCCTTATATTTACAGTGCCGCTTATGGAGCCACCCAAACCGGCCTCCCGGTGAGCCGGACCCTCGCCATTGATTACTCATTCGATGATCAGATCTACCGGTCGGATTTTGAAAATGAATACCTCTTTGGGGATGGCCTCCTGGTTGCCCCGGTGGTCAGCACCCAGAAATTTGCTAAAGTGTATCTTCCGGCCGGCGGCTGGTATCGTTTGTCGGACGATACATACTATGAAGGCGGCCGGGAGATCCTGGCTGAAGCGCCGATATGTGACCTTCCGGTCTTTGCTAAAGCCGGCGCGATCATCCCGATGCAATCGGTTATCCAGAATACCACGATTAATCCCGATGAGATCCTGTATCTGCATGTTTATTACGGCAAGGAACTTTCTGTTTTCACCTATTATGAGGACGATGGTATATCGTATGAGTATGAAAAAGGCGTTTATCTCAAGCGAAGGATCTCGTTTAATCCTTCAAAGAGCGAGATCAGAATAGGAGAGAAGGAAGGTTCCATGACCGGTAAGTTTACCAGGGTTAAGCTGGTATTACACGGGTTTCCGGCCATCAGTGAGATGACAGTCAATGGAACCCGGGCCGGGGTGATCAAAGAATCGGAGAAGGTTCAGTCGGCTGCTTTCGGGTGGACTGAACAGGCAACAGAGATCAAATGGAAATAACAGGATTAGACCTTCAGAAACGAATAATTGTTTTTTACAATTCAGCACATTTTGTAAACGTTTTCCATGAATCGTAAGTGTTTTTCATTTCCCCTGATTGTCAGTCTGATGCTCCTTGCAGGCTGCGGAACGCCGGCTCCGGAAGCCGGTAACAACCAACTGACCCTTTGGTATAAACAACCCGCAAAGGTATGGAATGAAGCCCTGCCAGTGGGGAACGGCCGTTTGGGAGCCATGGTGTTTGGGGATCCGTGGCATGAACGGATCCAGATCAATGAAGAGAGTATCTGGGCAGGATGCCCGGTGAATAACAACAATCCTTCAGCCCGCGAATATCTTCCCGTCATTCAGAAAGCCCTTTTTGAGAACCGATTTCAGGAAGCCTCGCAACTGGCCAACGACCACCTGCTTGGCACCCCGCCGCGGATCCGGTCGTACCAGCCGCTGGGCGACCTGCTGATTGATTATGGCTGGAAAAGCGAACCACAGGACTACCGGCGATCCCTCGATCTGAAAACGGGGGTTGCCACAACCGATTTTACCGTTGATGGTAAGAAGTACCGCCAGGAAGTGTTTGCTTCCGTTCCTGATAATATATTTATTGTTACCATCCGGGCCCTCGATGGCGGATCGATCGACGTTACTTTTTCCATGACCCGTGAAAAGGACGCCATCGTTACTGCAACCGATGACGGCCGGCTGCTGCTCACCGGCCAGATCATTGATGAAGAAGATTCGCTCAGCGGTCCCGCCGGCGCCCACATGAAATTCGCCGCCGAACTCCGCCTCACCACCAACGGAAAACTGATAACCGACAACCCACAACCATCACAATTATCACAACCCTCACAACCACCACAACTTCACATTTCCTCCGCCCGCTCCGTCACCCTCCGCCTCACCGCCGCCACCGACTATTCACTCGAAAAGCTGGATTTCGACAGGAACATCGATCCGTCCACCGTTTGTGCGCAGATACTGGACCAATCAGAAAATCAGAATACTAAAAACCTGATGAAGAGGCACCTGGCGGAATATCAGCCTATGTTCAACCGGGTTTCTCTTGACCTGGTCGGGTCAGAACTGGACTCACTGCCTACGGATGTTCGACTGGCCCGAGTCAGGGATGGAGCTGAAGATAACGGGCTCATGGCTTTGTACTTTCAATACGGACGTTATCTCCTGATGGGTTCGTCGAGAGGTCCTGCCGTATTACCGGCCAACCTGCAGGGGATCTGGAACCAGGACATGAATGCCGCCTGGAATTCGGATTTCCATACCAATATCAATCTCCAGATGAACTACTGGCCGGCAGAGGTGTGCAATCTCACCGAGACCACCCGGCCGCTGATCTCGTTCATGGAGAAGCTGATGGTACCGGGTAGCGTCACCGCGCGGGAAACCTACGGCACCGACGGCTGGGTTTTCCATCACCTGGTCGACCCCTTTGGCCGAACGGGAGTGGCCGATGGGGTGTGGGGCATCACGCCGCTGAACGGTCCCTGGATGACGTTTACGGTTTACGAGCACTTCCTGTTTACCTGCGATACGGCCTTCCTGCGTAATGTCGCCTGGCCGATGATGAAAGGATCGGCCGAGTTTGCGCTGGGTTTTCTGATGGAGTCTCCGGATGGTTTTTTAGTAACCAATCCTTCCCATTCGCCGGAGAATTCATTTTTCGTTCCCGGCACCCGGGAAACCTCTTCGCTGACCTATTCGGCAACCATTGATATCGAGATACTCAATGCTCTCTTCGATAATTGCCGTGAGGCTTGCCAGATCCTGGGAACCGATTCGGATTTTGCTGCCAGGATTGAAGCTGCACAAAAACGGATGCCGACGGTTAAGATCAATTCCAAAGGAGTGATCCAGGAATGGATTGGGGATTATGAGGAACCTGCACCCGGGCACCGGCACATGTCGCACCTGCTTGGACTCTATCCACTGGCTCAGTTTGCCCCCGAACATCCGGAGCTGTTTAAAGCGGCAGGAGCCACCATCGCTAGGAGGCTTTCTTTCGGAGGAGGCCAGACCGGCTGGAGCCGGGCCTGGATCATCAGCATGTATGCCCGGCTGCTCGATGGAGACAAAGCCTATCAGAATATATTGACCCTGCTACGGAAATGCACTCTGAATAACCTGTTCGATACCCATCCTCCTTTCCAGATCGACGGTAATTTCGGTGGTACGGCCGGTATTGCGGAAATGCTGATCCAGTCACACAACGGAGTGATCCGCCTGCTGCCCGCCCTGCCCCGGGCCTGGAAAACCGGAGAAGTCAAAGGTTTATGCGCACGTGGCGGCTTTGTGGTGGACATGAAGTGGGAAGACGGCAAGATAAAAGGAGCCCAGATCAGCTCAACAGCCGGCGGAACCGCGAAGGTTCTGTATAATGGGAAAACATCGGAGATTACATTGAAATCCCGCGAAAAACTGGATCTTAATACTCTCTAGTCTCCCGTCTCTGGTCTGCCTCAAGCACCTCACCCCCAACCCCTCTCCCGCGCTCCCGTTGGTCGCGGGACAGGGGAGAACCGAACGGTTCGGTTTTCACGATCCTGACCTGGCTGATCCCGGCATGAGCCGGATTGACCAGGTAGTTGAAGTCACCGGGAACCACGGCAGACGGGACTTTGAGAACCAGGTACCTGTGAAATTGTGATACAGTGTAAGAGGTGTAAAAGTGGAAAAGTGTAAAAGTGATTTACCTCGCCATCTCTATCAATCTTCCACTCTTACACATTTCCACTCTTCCACTCCTCCACTCTATTACTCTCTACCGTCTCTCCGTCTCTCCGTCTCTCCGTCTCTCCGTCTCTTGGTCTCTCGGTCTTCCTCTACGGCCTCGGATACCCTTCCAGAACCTCGTGGTTTTTATCGATCACCTCCTGCGGGAGTTCATAGTCGGTCAGCTGGCCGTTGAGGAATTTATCATAACCCGATAAATCGAGCAGGCCGTGGCCGCTTAGCCCGAACAGGATGACCTTTTCCTTGCCTTCTTCCTTCGCTTTTTTTGCTTCCCGGATAGTGGCTGCAATGGCATGGCTGGATTCGGGTGCGGGAATGATCCCCTCGGTTCGGGCAAACAGCAGTCCGGCTGCATAACACTCAAGCTGATTGATGGCTAACGGGGTTACCAAACCATCCACAACAGCCTTGCTTACCAGTGGTGACATGCCATGGTAGCGGAGGCCGCCGGCATGGATCGGAGCCGGGATGAAATTGTGGCCCAGGGAATGCATGGCAACCAGAGGGGTCAACTTTGCGTTGTCGCCATGATCATATACGTAGTGCCCGCGCGTCATGGAAGGACAGGATGCCGGTTCAACGGGGATGATCTCAATGTTTGCCCCGTGGATCTTGTCGTACACGAACGGGAAGGAGAGTCCGGCAAAGTTGCTTCCGCCCCCGGCGCAGGCGATCACAATATCCGGACGTTTTTCGCCCGCCTTTTCCAGCTGTTTCTTGGCTTCCAGACCGATGACCGTCTGGTGCAGAATGACGTGGTTCAGCACACTCCCGAGCGAGTATTTGGTTTCCCCGGTGGGATCACTCACCGCAGCTTCGATGGCTTCGCTGATGGCAATCCCCAGGCTTCCGGGCGTATCCGGGAACTGTTCCAATACCGACCGTCCGGCTTGTGTCTCCATGCTGGGACTTGGAACGCAATTAGCTCCCCAGGTTTGCATCATCAATTTGGGCATCGGTTTCTGATCGTAACTGACGCGGACCATGAACACCTTACATTCCAATCCGATGAGTGAGCAGGCGTACGCGAGTGCACTGCCCCACTGGCCGGCTCCGGTTTCAGTGGTCAGTTTTTTGGTTCCTGCAACCTTGTTATAATAGGCCTGGGCGACGGCTGTATTGGGCTTATGGCTACCGCCGGGCGACAGGCTTTCATTCTTGTAATAGATTCTGGCAGGCGTACCGAGCGCGCGCTCCAGATCATAAGCACGATGCAACGGTGCCGGGCGCCAACGGTTCAGGAGCATCAGGACATCCTCGGGGATGTCAATCCAGCGCTGGGTGCTGTACTCCTGCTCCACCAGGTTCATCGGGAAAACCGGTCTCCAGGCTTCCGGCGGAACCGGGCCGTCGGGACTCATGAACGGCGGACATTTCACATCGGCTGCGAGGTTATACCATTGCCTCGGCATCTCTTTTTCGGTCAGGACAATTTTTCTAATCTGTGTCATATTGATAAAATTTAAAGGATTGGCAAAAACAAAGCGGGCATGCTGTAAACAACATGCCCGCTTTGAACTGAGTACAATCCGACTATGCTGCCTACCGCCACCCGGAGAGGTAACGCCAGCACCAATTGGCCAGATTATTGTTCAGTTGCTTGCTATTCATTATAAGCGTTCGCGGATACAAAGATTAGTACCGGAAATGAATAATCCAAATATCGGATCAAAATAAAAACAAATCGAACGGTCCTGCCTTAATAAACAAAGTACTTTTCTCCGCTTACCATCACCGTTCCCTCAACCGTCTGTGCGTACCCCGGTTGGCCGCCACCGATGAAGATCTTCACGTTACCGGCTGATTGGATCAGGTTGCCTTTCTCGTCAACGAGCGCAAGGTTTTTAGGCGACAGGACAAAGTCAATCTCCCGGCTTTCCCCGGCTTTCAGGTGAACGCGCCGGAATCCCTGAAGGGAGTGAAGAGGCACCCTTCCCACGGCATCCGGATGCCTGACATAGAGCTGGACTATCTCATCCCCGGCTTTCCTGCCTGTATTGGTAACCTTTACCCTGACATTCAGGTCGGCGCCCGTCGGTATATCGGCATCAAACTTCAGGGTTTCGTACCTGAAGGTGGTGTAACTCAGCCCATACCCAAACGGGTAACGCGGTGTACCGGTGAAATAACGGTAGGTCCTGTTGATCATGGAATAGTTGTCAAAAGCCTGCAGGTCCTGGTCTGTCCTGTAAATGGTGACAGGCAGCCTGCCCGATGGATTATAGTCCCCGAAGAGGATATCGGCCAGTGCGTCCCCGCCCGCCTGTCCCCCATACCAGCCCTGAAGGATGGCATCAACATTGGCAGCCTCCCATTCCATGCTCACCGCGGAGCCCGAAAGGCAAATGAAAATAACGGGCTTGCCTGTTTTTTTCAGCTCCTTCATCAGCTGGGTCTGGATGGCCGGCAGGGCGATGGTTGTCCGGTCGCCGCCCAAAAAGCCTTCCGGGGTTACTTCGCCCGGATCAAACTCCTCCCCTTCCAGATTCGGTGATATGCCACCCACAAAGATGATCAGATCGGATCGTCCGGCCCTGGAGGCAACGTTTCTGATTGACGGACCGCCTTTGAGGGGAGCGGTGAATTCCACTCCCTTGCTGGTCCATACCATCGCCTCGGGCCCCAGCTTTTTCAGGATCCCGGCCTGGGGCGTGACAATCTCGGAGGGAAACCCGTTGTAATTGCCAAGCGGGGTGACCTTGTCATCGGCATTCGGCCCGATCACCGCAACACGTTTGATCCTGTTCCTGTCGAGAGGAAGCAGATTATTCTTGTTTTTCAGCAGCACAACCGATTCGCGGGCCATTTTCAAGGCATGCTCCTTATGGCTCTTGCTTTCCACCACTGAATAGGGGATTTGGTTGAAGGGCACCATCTCAGGCGGGTCAAGAAGGCCCAGGCGGAGTCTGATCAGGAACAGGCGCATGACCGACTGGTTGATTTGTTTTTCGCTGACCTGGCCGTTTTTCACGGCTTCGAGAAGGCCCTTGTAGATCCCCGGGGTAAAACCTTTCATAAGCCTCATGTAGGATCCCCCGCACTCCAGGTCGGTTCCGTGAATGACTGCATCAGCGGAAGCCCATGCACTGTCAGGGTGGGTCTTGTGGTTCAGGATGAAATCGTCAATGGCCCAGCAGTCGGAAGTTACATATCCCTTGAAGTTCCAGAGGTTCCGGAGTATGTCTATCATCAGCAGGTCGCTTCCACAACAGGGTTGTCCTGCAAAGCGGTTGTAAGCGCACATCACGCCGCTCACCCCGGCCTCGACAACCAGGTCGCGGAAGGCAGGCAGATAAGTGTCCCAGAGATCATAGGGTTCGGGTGTGGCATTATAGATATGCCGTGTGGTTTCCGGTCCGCTGTGCACCGCATAATGTTTGGCACAGGCCGATGCTTTCAGGTAGCGGGGATCATTGCCCTGTAGGCCCCTGACAAAGGCCATGCCCATCTGCCCGGTCAGGTAGGGGTCTTCGCCATAGGTTTCCTGTCCCCGCCCCCAGCGTGGATCGCGGAAGATGTTGATGTTCGGCGTCCAGAAGGTGAGCCCCCGGTAAATGGTGGCTTCTTTGCCCTGGCGGAGATCCTCGTTGAAAATAGCCCTTGCCTCCGTGGATGTGATGTCTCCCATTTTTTCCAGGTCTTCGGTTGAAAAGGTGGCAGCCATGGCAATGGCTTGCGGGAAAACGGTCACCTTATCGCCCGACCGGCCGACCCCGTGCAGGGCCTCGCTCCACCAGTTATAGGCCGGAATGTTGAAACGGGCAATGGCGGGCGCTGTATACATCATTTGGGCAACCTTTTCTTCCAGCGTCAGCCTGGCGACCAGGTCTTCAACACGCTTCTCCGCCGACAAGGCAGGATTTTGGAACGGATACTGATAAGTCACAGATTGAGATACCCCGGGAAGGGACTGCATCAGTACCAGGGCACATAAGAACAGGCGGGTTTTACAGGACTTTTTCATAACGAATTATTTTAAGGCAGAAGGCAGAGGGCAGAAGGCAAAAATTAGTTTTAAGTAACAGGAATCAAGCACGAAGTTAAACTATATCCATATAAATTGTCCGTAAGCCCGTTAGACGTGATGAGTGACGATAATGGATACTGGATAACGGATTCTGGATTTCGGATTTTTTTTAAAATCCAACATCCAACATCTAAAATCTAATATCCAATATCCAACATCCAACATCCAATATCCAACATCCAATATCCCGTATTTCGTATCTTTCACTTCCTAAACCCTGTTTCCATGCGTTTACTTTTTGCCGGCATCCTGGTTTCCCTGGTCGTGTGCAGCCAGGGCTTGGGCCAGGACCAGAAGAAGGCCGGCTTTTTATCCACGGAGGACATGCAGTTTCTTGAGGAGCTTACCCGTGCTGTGGTTGACAGTTCACGGATATTTCCCGGCCAGGAACTGCCGCCTGCCATCCGTTCTTTTGGGCCTAACCGTACCGGGATCACGCTGATCAAGCCAGGGG
This sequence comes from uncultured Porphyromonadaceae bacterium, assembly GCA_964547475.1. Classification (GTDB taxonomy): domain Bacteria; phylum Bacteroidota; class Bacteroidia; order Bacteroidales; family UBA12481; genus UBA12481. The sequence goes on along the minus strand of CAZJNQ010000010.1, from coordinate 14,877 downwards.
GGCGCGATTGCTACCCTTCCTTTTGGATCCGCGATTATGCCATGAGCCTGGAGAGCGGTCTTGTTTCAAAAAAGGAACAGTATGATATCCTGATCTTTACCGCACAGCGGCAGGCGGACCGTTCGTGGATCACTGCCAACGGCAGCCTGGTACCAGCCGGTTCGATACCGGACCACATCTGTATCAATGATGGGCTGCCGGTCTATTTTCCGGGCACTTATGATTATGTGAAACAGGGAGGCCCGATCTGGAAAATGCCTCCTTATGACGATAATTATTACTTCATCCACATGGCCTGGATCTACATGGATGCATCCGGGGATCCCGGTCTGCTCCGGCGGAGGATCAACGGCATCAGGCTGGCCGACAGGCTTGAAGCTGCTTTTTTTTCAGTTCCGTGCAATACCGACAATCAGCTGGTAGCTATCAACGGAACATTCCAGACCGTGGATTTTGGATTCCGGGACATCGTTTCGATGACCGGCGACGTCTGCTTCGGATCGATCCTGAAATATCAGGCAGCACTGGAATTGTCGGATTTGTTTCGCCGGCTGAAAAATCGGGTTAAAGAGCATGAATATCAGGAAACGGCTGGTAGGATCAGGGAACATCTGGCGTCAAGGTTCGCCGGCGGGAGCGGGTTCCTCAAAGCCAGCACGGGTTTAAGCGGGCAGCCCGATGTCTGGGCAACGGCCTACGCCGTTTATGCGGATATTTTGGATGAACCGGCCAGGACCAAGGCCTGCCGTGCCCTGGCGGAAGCTTATCATGCCGGAACGATCTCTATGGAAGGCCAGATCAGGCACGTGCCCATTACTGATGATCACAACGAAGCCACAGCCTGGGAAAAGGCCGGCGCTGCCCTGAACAGGTATCAGAACGGGGCTTATTGGGGAACTCCCACCGGCTGGGTCTGTTATGCCATTGGCCAGGTTGATCCCGATGCGGCGTCCCGGTTGGCAAAGGAGTACATTGATCATCTGCGGAAAAACAATTTCCGTACCGGCCAGCCGGGCAACGGAGGACCTTATGAATGCATCTTTCCGCCCACCGGCTATCAGCAGAATCCGGTTTACATGACTTCGGTCACTTGTCCGCTGGCGGGATTCAGGAGGATTAGGAGTGACTCGTGACTCGTGACTCGTGATGCGTGATGCGTGATGCGGGATGAGTGGTCCCCAGACTGAAGTCTGGGGTTAGGCATAAACTTTTTCCTTTTTCCTTTTTCCTTTTTCCTTTACTTCTGCCTTCTGCCTTTTGCCTTCTGCCCTACCAATCTATATCAGGATACCAAAGTTCCCAGATCTGTTCAAGAGTGCCATTGGAAACGATCTCGTTATAAGCTGATTTCCATTTGCTTATCAATTCCTTATCCGTATCGATCGAGAAAGCAAGATAGCCTTCGTGGCTGGAAAGGGTCGCTTCCTGGCGGACATCTTTCGGTGCATGGCCGAGCTCCTGGAGAAGCATCCTGAGATTGAGATCAGTCAAAACAATGCAGGGAACATCGCCGCTCAATAATTTTTGCAGCACTTCTTGCGGTGTCGGCCAGGTTACCACGTTGGAGAACTCCAGTGCATTCAGCTCTTCTTCCGCGGCCCAGCCGGCAACGACTCCAACCGAACGGAGGCGGCGTGCATCATCAATAACGGAGATATCGTAATCGGTATCCCCCCTGACCACGAACACGTAACTGACCTTGCTGATCGGACCGACCCACTTGAACAGATCTTCCCGCTCCCCGGTCCTGAAAGTGGTCAGGATCATCGTATTCGGCACATAATGAGCGATGTCGTAACCATCAGCCCAATTGCTGAAATAGATCGGGTCCGAGAGGTCCATGGTTTCCATCATGGCCTGAACCATGTCGATGGAACATCCGCTAAGGTTACCCATTTCGTCAAGAAAATTCTGCGGCGGATCAGGCTCGGTAAAAATGGCTACCTGCCCCGGCGCATCAAAACCGGCGTCATACTTATCGAAGAGATACTGAATCTCACCGTCTGCTTTCATCCTATCCAGCACCCTTTGCCAATTGGTAATTATTTTATCGGATACATTCATTGAAAAAGCCAGGTATCCAAGGAAGGTGTGTTGTGAACCAATTACATCGGCTGTATCAGTGTGGTATTGCCACACAGCCAGCGGTCCGACCCATTTGGCCTGATCCTTTCGGTCCTCTGTAAGGGCTGTGGTAAACAGGACAATGTTGTCTTCCGTTGTCACGCGGCTGTACAGGGCATCCCAGTCGGTGCCTATCTGGTAACCTTGCGTCAACTCAAGCTCATTCATGATGCCCTCGACCACCTCAACAGTGATCCCTTTCCAGGTTCCGCTCTCTTCAAAGCAATAAGGTGCCATCACTTCGCCAAGGATGGTCAGCTCCTGTCCTGTAGTGTCCGGTTTCTCGCACGAACAAAGCCCGACGACCAGGATTCCCAGTAAAAAAGTTGTCAGCTGTTTCATTTTTTGTAGGTTAAATTCACGTCAAAACAAGTTACTTCCTCCTTCCTCCTTTCTCCCTCCTCCTTTACTTCCATTCTTTGTAAGGGAACCAATCGTTCCATATTTCAAGCAATTTTCCGTTGGCCACTATGGCGTCATAGGCTGATTGCCACTGGTCGATGTATTTTTTATCCGTGTCTATTGAAAAAGCCAGGTAGGTTTCAGCAGATGAAAGGGTTGCTTCCTGCCTGATTTCCTCCGGGGTATGGCCGATTTTTGTGAGGAGCCAGGTGATCCCGATGTCGTTCAGGACAATACAATCCACCTCCCCGTGGCACAGTTTTTCAAGCACGTCCCAGGCCTGATCCCAGGTGACTACATTGGTGAAACCATTGCCGGCCAATAATTCTGCCGTGGCCCATCCTGTAACGGTTCCTACCGAGTTCAACGTTTTTGCATCCTCTATCGTGGTGATATGGAAATCGCTTGCCGTCCTGACATAAAACACATAGCTCTTTTTGCAGACCGGTCCCACCCATTTATACTGGGATTCACGGGCTGCGGTGCGGGCGGTGCTGAAGGTCATTGCGTTGGGAACGAACTGGATCTGGCTGAATGCAATGTCCCAACTGGTGCAGGTTATGGGATAATCCACCCCGATGTCCTCCATCATGGCCCCGACCATCTCAACGGAACTGCCTTTAAGAACTCCATCGGAACTGCCGATGAAATTCTGTGGAGGATTCCTTTCCGTAAAAATACTGATCCTGCCAGGTGCCTGGCTGCCCGGCAGGTAAGTGTCGAATATGGCTTGGAGTGAACCATCGTTCTTCATTTCGTCCAGGGCGTTTTGCCAGTTTGAGATGACCTTATCTGACACATTGTCCGAAAAGGCAATATAGGTGTGTGTGGAGTTCTGGACCAGCTGGAAATTGAGTTGCGATTCATCCAGGCCTTTTTCCTGCGCCGCTATCTGTATCAGGTTAAACATGTCGAAAATAACTTTTACGCTGCCTGAATAAAGTCCGGAAACCAAGGCTTCCTCATTGAGGTATTCAACCAGGTTGGTGAACCCGAGAGAGTGCAGTGTTTCTTCGGTAACGGAGGATTTGATAACACCCACGCTTGCCAGGTTCCTGGCATCAGCTATCTGGGTGATTACCAGGTTCGAGGACCGAAGTGTGATAAAACCGGTATGTAGTAAGGATACCGGGCCCACCCATTTGAACAATCCTTTCCTTTCAGCTGTCAGGGCAGTCGTAATGACGGCAATGTTCTCCTCTGTTTTAAGCCGGTTAAAGATGGAATCCCAGTTATCGATGGCCACGATCGGATTTTCGAGGCCTAGCCGGTTCTGGATACCCTGCACGGTTTCAACGCTGATCCCTTTTAGCTGGCCGTCCTCAAGATAATTGAGCGGCTTCATGATCTGGGACAGGATAGTCAGGTCCCTTCCGGTATAGTCTTTTTCGCACGAAATGAACCCGATTGTCAGGATGGCCAATAAGAAAGCAGTGATTTTTTTCATGGAAGGTCTGGTTTGATCTGTCAGACTAAAATACAAAAAACCTGACAAACCTTAACCAGGAAGTTTCTCTCTGCCAGAAAACCCCTTCCTCCTTCCTCCTTTCTCCTTCCTCCTTCTTACTCGAGCGCTTCCAGCGGTACCTCCTCGACTTTGGAAATGTCTTTCCTGAAGAAGAAAGATCCCACAATAAACAATATTGCTGCAAGGACCAGGAACAGCGGAAGGAAGGACATGGCCGTGGGCAGATCGGTCTTGTCGGAAATCCCACCAATGACAATCGGGCCCATGGATGAGCCAATCAGGTTCTGTACTACCACGGCGATGGCATAGGAGGTCGCTCTCAATCCGGGATGGACCAGGTCCTGGGTAGCGGCACCTGCGGCCGGTACGAACATGGTTACAGTCATGCCGAAAAGCAACAGGAAGATATACTGGACCTGTCCCTGGAATACCGTAAAGGACAAAAAACAGAACAGAGCAGCCAGGATGGAGGTCAGTCCGGGAAATAATACCCGGGCATTGATCCGGGTTTTCCGCCATTTATCGGCCAGGAATCCACCCAGGGGAGCTCCGACTATGGCCAGAAGCATCACCAGCGAAGCTTTGGTACCGGCAGCCTGAGCTTCCATGTCATAAACCCTCTCGAAATAAGAGGGAAGCCAGGTCAGGAGTGAGGTGGTGACAAACACCGTAGCCGTAAAGCCAAAATAGGTCATGATGAGGGAGGGTTTCGTCACAAACTCCTTGACTATGTCCAGATTGCTCATCTTCACTTTGTCTTTCAGTTTGACGCCTCTTTCCCCGGTTCCGCTTTTCAAAAGTTTGACCGTCTTGTAATCCTTGCTGAAAAAGAAAAGTGCGGCCACGATCAGCCCGGGTAATGCAACCACGCCAAAAGCGTTTTGCCACCCCCAATGGGTGGCGATGATCCCGCCGACAGCCACACCGATGGCGCTTCCCAGTGGGATCGCCGCATTCCAGAGCCCCATCATCCAGGAGCGTTTTTCCTTCGGATAGAGTCCCGCGATCATGGCGGTTCCGCCAGGTGCATAACCGGCTTCACCGATCCCCACCAGGGAGCGGGTGCCGAACAACTGCCCGAAATTCTTGGTCAGGGCGGCAGCAGCGGTTGCCAGGCTCCATAACCCTGCCATGATCCCGATGGTCCTGCGGCGGCTCCAACGGTCGACTATCCAGGAAATGGGAAACACCAATACAACGATGGACCAATAGACGGCAGAAACAAGTGTGCCGAGCTGGGTGTCGGTCAACCCCCACTCATCCTTGATGAAAGGAAAGAGGGACGTAACTACCATGCGGTCCACATAATCAAACATGTACAACAGGAACAGCAACGAGAAAATATAGTTGGTGTACTTTTTTGGGAAAAGATACCCCGGCGGCACCACACGTTGTTTCTTCATCATGGTTATGTTTTAGGTTGGTTCAAACCTTCCTGAAAGTTCGAAGGTAGTATTTCAATAAGTTACATTGTTTCAGTATTTTTACCTAAAGAACAATTCAACCAACCTATATGCCAATATCCTAATTAAAAAGACTATGTGGAGAATTCTTGTTGTCTTAATCCCAGTATTGACCGCTTGTACCGGTAATACTGGAATCCGGCTCGCGGGTGGTGGCAAATCGGCCTATGAGATCCGGATACCGGATAATCCTGCTGCCCAGGAGGAGCGGGCAGCGTGGTTCCTGCAAACCTATGTGAAAAAAATGAGCGGAGTGGAAATCCCCATCATTAAAGGATTGGACAATTTTCCTGATCATTCCGTGGTGATCAGAGAATCGGTAAGTTTCGCCAATACCGATGGATTTTCCATCACTACCACCGGCAAACGGCTGACCATTCTCGGCGGCGATCATAAAGGCTGTATTTACGGTGTCATAAACCTGCTCGAAAACCAGTTCGGCTGCCGGATGTATGCGCCCGGATTTGAAGTGGTTCCCAAAAAATCCAGGTTGAAGCTCCCGGCTCTGAACATTGCGGATCAGCCTATCAACGTTTACAGGAACGTATTCGGATGGCTTACCGATGACAAAGATTATCAGGATTGGCAGCGGCTGGATGTGATGTACGATTTTTTCGCCGAAGGTTATTATGTCCATACGATGAATACCCTGGTACCCTGGCAGGAGAATTTCAAAAAGCACCCGGAATATTTTGCTGAGATCAACGGACAGAGGGTGATCGATCAGCTTTGCTTAACCAATCCCGATGTACTTCGGATAGCCATTGAAAAGCTGAAATCGGAAATGGCCAAACAACCCGGTAAGATCCTCTGGTCGGTGAGCCAAAACGATGTTAATTCTTATTGCCAGTGCAAAAACTGCATGAAAGTGATTGAGGAGGAAGGTAGCCCGGCCGGACCGGTCATTCGCTTTGTTAACCAGGTGGCTGCCCAATTCCCGGACAAGATCATTTCAACACTCGCGTACCAGTACAGCCGCCAGGCTCCAAAAGTGACCAAACCGGCTGACAATGTCCAGATCATGCTATGCACCATCGAACTGAACCGGAGCCTGCCGATCGCGGAGGATCCCCGGAGCGCATCGTTCATGCAGGATATCGTTGATTGGGGCAGGATCGCAAAACACATCTACCTGTGGGATTACACCGTCAATTTCAACCATTTTGTTTCCCCGTTCCCGAATTTTCACGTGCTTCAGCCCAATATTCAGATGTTTGTGAAGAACAATGTCTTCGAGCATTTCCAGCAAAGCAACACGGATGTCGGGCATGAGTTTTCGGAAATGAAATCCTATCTGATCTCACGGTTGCTGTGGAATCCTGAAATCAATGCCGATTCCGTGATCACGGATTTCATCAACGGGTATTTCGGGCCGGCCGCTCCTTTCATCAGGAATTATTTCGATACCCTCCAGGGCGAAATTCTTAAAACCAGGGAATGGCTCTTTATTTATGACCCTCCCACCACCTATCAGAATACATTCCTTTCGGAAGCGAATATCAACAGGTATCTCGGATATTTCGGTCAGGCAAGGGAAACGGTAAAGGATCAGCCTGAACTTCTCCTGCATGTAAAAACCTGTGAACTGCCGGTGCAATATGCCACCATGGAGATTGCTAAAAACCAGATGTTCTCCGGCCGGGGCTGGTTCGAACAAAAGGATTCGGGTTACGAACTGCGGAAACCCATGCGGGACATGCTGGAGGATTTCTACACTACCTGTAAGGAAGCTGGCGTAAGGACTCTGAGCGAATCCGGCCTGACACCTGAAAATTACTACCAGTCCACCTTGCGGTTCATTGATCTGAAGATTGAGGGCAACCTGGCTTTTAAAAAAAAAGTGACCGCGGAACCGGCTCCTTCTGACAAGTATTCTTCAGGGGATCTGTCCTATCTTACCAACGGGGTGAAGGGTGCCACCGATTACAGGGTGCACTGGGTGGGTTGGGAGGCCAGGGATTTTACCCTTACCATCGACCTGGAAGGGGTTCTGCATGCCGATACGATCCAGATCAGCTCCCTTTACAATCCTTCAGCCTGGATTTTTCATCCCGCATCGGTTACCTGCCTGATCTCGGAAGATGGCGCGGCTTATCAACCGCTTGGCAAGGAAACCGTGGGATTCAACCAGCGCGCCGAACAGACTATCCGGGTCTACCAGTTCCTGCCGGCAGGACAAGCGTTCCGGTATGTAAAGTTTGATGTCAAAGGCATCCTTCACAATCCAGCCTGGCACGCTTCAGCCGGCGGCAATGCGTGGGTTTTCCTGGATGAGGTCATCGTAAAATAACTCGGCTGCGCCTCGTGAATAGCTCGCTAACGCTCGCGAAGAATACGCTTCGCGTATGAATAGTTCGGATTCGCCTCACGAATGATCCTCGCTATGCTCGGATAAATTGATTCAGGCCGAAGGCCTCATTCGCGAGCGATAGCGAGCTATTCGGAGGCGCAGCCGACCTTTCATGAGCGATAGCGAATTTTTCACGAGCGAAGCGAGTTATTTCGCCATCACGAACGTAATTTTCCCACCTCCAGCTATTTCGCTGTGAGTCAGGTAGTTCCGTTTGATCTCCGTGCCGTTGACGAGCACCTTTTTAACGTGGACATGCTCGGGCGACTGGCCCAGGGCTTCGATTTCCAGGTTTTTACCGTTTTCAAGTTTCAGGGTGGCCGATTTAACCAGCGGGCTGCCAATGGCATACCGGTCGGAACCGGGGCATACCGGATAGAATCCCAGGGCGCTGAAAATATACCAGGCCGACATCTGGCCGGCATCATCGTTCCCGCACAAGCCATTGGGTGCATCATGATACATCGTCTCCATGATCATCCTCACCCGCTCCTGGGTTTTGTTAGGTGCTCCCGCCCAGTTGTACAGGTAGGGGATATGGTGCCCGGGCTCATTTCCGTGGACATAGTTGCCAATGAGACCATCGCGGGTGATATCCTCGGTCAGTGCAAAAAAGGAATCATCGAGATTCATCGTGAAAAGGGAATCCAGGTGCCTGATAAAAACCTTCGGACCACCCATCAATTCAATCATCGTATCAACCTGATGAGGAATGAACAGACTGTAATTCCAGGCATTCCCCTCGATAAACCCCTGGTCGTGGGTGCTAAGGGTATTAAATCTTGATTTCCAGCTCCCGTCGGTTAGTTTCGGCCGCATAAAGCCGATCGCCGGATCGTACACATTCCGGTAATTTTCCGACCGTTTACGAAACTGTTCATACACCGCCTGATTGCCGGTCTTTTTGGCAAACTCCGCAATGCACCAGTCGTCATAGGCATATTCCAGGGTCTTGGATACCGATGAACCGTTCTTGTCCTCAGGTACATATCCCATCTGCATATAATATTCAAGTCCGTCATACCTTCCGCAAGACGCGGTATTGACCATGGCCTCGAGCAGCCGGTCCGGGTCCGTACCGAGATTACCTTTCACCCATGTATCCACCAGTACCGGCACTGCATGATAACCGGTCATGCACCAGCCTTCATTGGCAGAATGCGACCACACCGGCAGCATCTTGTGGACGCTCTGTTCGTAATGCGCCAGCATGGACTCAACCATGTCGGCGTTCCGTTTGGGCTGAATGACGTTAAACAGCGGATGCAGCGCCCTGTAAGTATCCCAGAGCGAGAAGACGGTATAATTGGTAAATCCTGTGGCATGATGATTATTCTGATCCAGTCCGCGGTACTGTCCGTCCACATCCATGTAGGTCATCGGACAGAGGAAGGCATGATATAACGCAGTGTAAAACACCCTTTTATGTTCTTCGGTCATGGTTTCAACCCTGATCCTGCCCAGCTCCCGGTTCCAAGCCTCACGGCCCTGCTCCCGGAAAACATCGAAATCCCCTCTTGAAGCTTCTGCGACGAGGTTTCTGACCGCTCCGTCGGTGCTGACCGGCGACAAGGCAAACTTCACCAGCAAGGCTTCCCCTGCTTTCACGTCAAAATCAAACCAGGCCCTGATCTGCCGCCCCGCCATCTCGGGGAAATCCCGTGTTTCGTCGAACTTGCGGTAAAACCCGCGGTACGGGGTCTGGTCATATTTCTTTTGGCCGTAATGGCTGATGGGTTTGGAAAAAGCCATTGCAAAAAAGAGTGTCCGGGTACGGGCCCAACCGACGGTCTGCCGGTATCCGGTCACCAGCGTGTCGTTTTCCACCCTGACGAAGGTCCAAACGTTTTTTTCCTGATAATTGTAGATGTTGGCCATCAGGTCGAGCAGGATATGGGCCGGCCCGGCCTCCGGAAAGGTATACCGGTGAATACCCACCCGGGTGGTTGCAGTCAGTTCCGCCTTGATCCCGTAATCGTCGAGCATCACCGAATAATATCCGGGTTCCGCAGTTTCGCTGGTATGACTGAACCTGGAACGGTAACCCGATCCCGGCTTGTCATCGGTTCCAGGATTCAGCTTGAGCGGTCCCTGGGTGGGCATGATCAGAAAATCACCGAGATCGCCGTGGCCGGTACCGCTGAAATGCGTGTGGCTGAATCCCACAATGGTGGGATCATCGTACTGATAACCTGCGCAGTAACGATAAACCTCGCCGTTGTATTTTCCATTCAGTTCATAGCCGATGGTATCGGTATCGGGGCTGAGCTGCACGAAACCGAAAGGCGCGGAAGCACCGGGAAAAGTATGCCCCATTTTGAAGGTGCCGGCCAGCGGATTGACATACTGCGTGAGGTTGCTGCCGGTTTGCGCCGTCACAGGCCAAACCGTGGCTGTCAGCCATGCTGTAGCTATCAGAATTGATTTTTTCATGTTGTTCCAATATTGCTCGTTTGAGCAACAAAAATGAAAAAAAATGTTGGATGACGGACTAAGGGATCGCGCAAGATGACTCACCCGCAATCACTCTCCTGTTTGTTAGCCCCCAGACTGAAGTCTGGGGATAGACATAGAACCTGGCATACACCCTGGCATACACCCCAGACTGAAGTCTGGGGATAGACATAATCCCTTGCTATTTTTACTCCAGTCTCTAAGTCTCTTGGTCTCTTGGTCTCCTCTTCTCCCTATCTTTTCACCACCACGTCGGCCCAGCCGGCCATCACACCTCTCCGGCCAAAGCCACGTTGTTCAGGACCTTTGACTTTCAGCGTCAGGACCCTGGTCCCGGTGACATCCACGTCAACCGTTACGGGCGGATCGGATCTCTTGACCGGACCGCTTTCCCAGAGTTCCCTGCCGTCCCCAATCACAACAAACACAACCTCTGTACCCGCAACGTCATCTCCGGTTGCATCATCAACACCTGCAATTGCATGGAGCCTACTAAACAGGCCCTTAATCTCATAATCCGAGCCTATATTGATCCACCCCACAATGGTGTTGTTGTATTTCTTGCCGCTAAAGGTGAGCGGCCTCTCCATGCTAAACCAAGGCTTCACCATCGGACCGATATCGGTAAGCTTGTATTCGGGGGGAAGCAGGTCGGAAACCTTGAACCTGGTAACCGGGGCAGGCTGATTGGGATTGTTCGCACCGGCTGCCGGACGGTCATTGACGGTTCCGTCATCCCAGACGGTCCTGACATCCACCTCGTAGGTTTTGTACGGATCCAGGTTACGCAAGGGGAAACTGCATCCGGGGGTGTATCCCAGCAACTCTCCATCCAAGTAAACCTGGTACCCCGAATTCAGATAATACTGCGGATTCCAGCTCAGGTTCACTCCATCGAGCCCGATCCGGCTGACCGTCGCCCTGCCCGGATCGCGGGTGACATATTTGTAATGTTCAGCCGGTTCGAACGATACTTCCCATTCAATGTCACAACTTACCGGACTCTCAATCCGCACCGTCGACCACCCTTGATGATTTACAGCTTTGGCTTTAATCTCTCTACTTTCTCCTTTCACCTTTATCCTTTCTACTTTAAAGTACTCTCCTCTCGGATAAGCGAATGAAAGTTGGTAAGGGTCCTTGCCGATGACATGACTTTTCCCCGACCAGGTTTTTGTATTGTCCTGATATGTTAAACTGACCAGATCGACCCAACCCTGGGTGATGTGTCGGTTGGTAGAGATCAACTGGATCCGGCCCTTGTCCGGAACCAATGTGAGCATCCGGCAACTGGTCGGGGGAATATCTAAAGCGATGCCTGCCTCCCAGCACCCCAGGTATTCATCGTTCCAGAAATCGAACACCTGTACCGGTTTTTCCTCCGGGAAACCCAGGTCTTTCCATTTCAGATGGATCCCCTCTGATTGTCCCTCTTCAAAGTTGAACAGTCCCACTACATCATAGTCTCTTCCGAGATGGTTGATTTTCAGGTCCCAGATCCGTTTGTTTCGTTGAGAGGGGAACAGATCGAGTGGACGAATATCTACGGCCGGGTACACTCTTTTCATCAGTTCCACCCGGTCGTCCGACAGGTCCATGAGCCGGTCGCTGCTCATGAGCGCCTGGCCCGTAAGACCCTGTAGGGTTGCCCAAACGCGCGCCTGCTCTAGGGTGAGGGGCTGACGCAGGAGCATCACATCGGGATCGGTATACCAGAGGATGTTGTGCTGCCAGTATGACTCCATCGTTGGGCCCAGCGCTGTGAAGAAACCATCCCAGCCCAGTACCACATCACCACCCGTCCGTGTGCCATCCATGATCCCTGCCCCTTCGACCGGCAGACCCCAGCAACCCAGCAAATAGCGGTTGGGACCGATGGTCTCACGGATCGTGTTCAGGGTTTTCCGGTACACTTCATCGGCCTCGCCCGGATGTTTCATGAGCTCCTTGTTTTTTGCATATTCGCCAGGAACAATCGGCTGACCGTCGATCTTGAAATAATCATACCCCCAGTCCACCATCATCTTGAACAGGTCTTTCAGATAGGCATTGCCTTCCTCCGATGAACCATCCACCAGCCAGTCGCCTTCCCAGGTTTTGAAGGCGGAGGTCCCGTCGGGCTTCAGCAGGAAAACCCCGGGATGCTGCCTGACAACCGCTTCATTCGACTGCCCGTGGGGAGCGATCCAGATACCCGGGACAAGCCCTTTCGATTTGATGTACTTTGCCAGATCCGCCATTCCGGAAGGGAATGCGGTGTCAACACCCGTCCAGTCGCGCGATCCGTGCTTCCCGTTTTGCCGTTCCGCCTGCCATCCGTCATCGATCTGAACATATTTCGCACCGTACTTCTTCAGGTTTTCGGCGATCCAGTCGGCATTCCATCTTACTTCGTCCTCGTTGATGTCCTGATAATAGTAATACCAGGTACAGAGACCCGATGGCGGCAGGGGATGGATGGTTTTATCAATCGGCCTGTAAAATTTAACGCCGAGCGTATCACGATAATAATGTGCAATGATATCACCGTTTTTTAACCTGATCTCGTCCTTCACCGGATCAAAAAATCCGTCGGCCAGCTGGGTTTGAACCTCCCCCAGGGTCATGACAAAAAGATCCTTGTTGGGACCGTCTCCGATTCGTGCCGGGACAGGATGCGGCCATCTCTGCTGCGCCGTCAAGGTTATGGCAAAGATCTGGGCCGCAGCGACCAAGAGGCCCGTAAAACCGATTGAGCTTTTATGTATCATGGGAATTCTATTAAAATCTGAATAAAGGTATGAAATACACTTTTTTATCGCTATATTTAATAACAATAATCATCTGGAAAAAAATCAGGTATTTTACCAGAGAATATCAGGGATAACCATCATGAAAAAGAAAATTACCATTGCTGCGCTGATTTTAGCCGTGTTCCTGACGGCAACCGGTGTTGTTTCAGGACAGGTCAATTCCGGTAAAATGTCCTTCACGGTGTCCATGGAACAGCCGGCCAATCATTATTTTCACGTGGAGTTCCGATACGATGGGATAACGGCCGATGCGGTTGATCTGAAGATGCCGGCCTGGACCCCGGGCTATTACATGATCCTTGATTTGGCCAAGAATGTCGTAGGCCTGGCTGTCAGGGATGCGAATGGCAAGCCCCTCGCATTCAGGAAGAGTGCCAAGAACACCTGGACGGTAGAGACATCCGGAGTAAAAAGCCTCGTCGCAACCTATTACGTTTATGCCACCCGGGCTTCAGTGGCCGATCCTTATCTGTCGGAGAACCGCGGATTCATTTCCCCCACCGGAGTGTTTATGCATGTGGGAGGAAAACTCAATCACCCGGTGACGGTGATCATTAATCCTCACAGCGGTTGGAAACAGGTATCCACGGGGCTGGATCCTGTTGCAGGCGCCCCGAATACCTTTACTGCTCCCGATTTTGACCGGCTTTACGATTGTCCGATCCTGGTCGGGAACCAGGAAGTTCTCACTTTCGATTACCAAGGCATACCGTACTCGGTTGCTATCGAAACCCCGGGTAACTGTGACAGGCAAAAGCTGACTGCCGACCTGAAAAAGATCGTGGAGACCGGAACGGCTATTATCGGAGAGATACCTTACAAGCACTATACCTTCCTGATCATGGAGCGGGGCGGGGGAGGGCTGGAGCATCTGAACTCGATGGCGGTTTTTGCTGATGTATCGAACTACCAGGGAGCCGAAAACAACAACGGGCTGCTTGGTTTTTTTGCTCATGAATTTTTCCATCTGTATAATGTCAAGACGATACGGCCGGTCGTGCTGGGGCCTTTTGACTATGACCGGGAATGCCTGACCAACATGCTCTGGTTCAGCGAAGGAGGGACGGTCTATTATGAGGAGCTTATCCTGAACCGGGCCGGTTTCCAGTCGCGTGATGCCTTCCTTGAAGGAGCCGGCAAGGCAATCGGATCCCACGAGAACATCGTTGGCAGCAAATTCCAGTCGGCCGCCCAGTCGAGCTGGGATACCTGGATGCTTTTCTTCAACCGTTCGGAAAACTCCCGCGACGTGACCATTAATTACTACAACAAGGGCAACACACTTTGCATGCTGCTGGATCTGAGGATCCGGCATGAGTCGAAAAATGTCAATTCCCTGGATGATGTCATGCGAACCTTATATCAGGAATATAGTAAAAAAAGGATGCGCGGATTCACAGACCAGGAGTTCCGTAATGAGTGTGAGAATGCCGCCGGCTGCTCGCTGGCCGATTTTTTCGACTACGTTTATACAACCCAACCGATCGATTATGCACGTTATCTTTCCTATGCAGGGTTGAATATCGATCTGCAGCCCCAGGAGCCTGTTATCACTCATCTGGATCAATCGATCAATAAAAGGAAATTCAAAATAACTCCGATGGATAATCCCACGGAGTTGCAAAAGGCGATCCTGACAGATTGGCTCAAACAATGACTCGTGACTCGTGAATCGTGACTCGTGAATCGTGACTGGTGACTGGTGACTGGTGACTGGTGATACGAAAGTCCCCAGACTGAAGTCTGGGGTTAGTCATAGAGGATGGCGGTAAGTCCCCAGACTGAAGTCTGGGGTTAGTCATAAACTTTTTCCTTTTTCCTTTT
>CAZJNQ010000009.1:61436-61596 GCA_964547475.1 uncultured Porphyromonadaceae bacterium | reverse complement strand
TGTAAAAGGAATGAGGACTAATACGTTCGCAAGGTCGTCAACCTACGAAGTGAGTTAGTTCACCTCATTCCTTTTCAATTTACATCCTTTTTAATTATGGTGCTAATCTAAAGGAAGTGAGACTATTCATCCGAGCGCAGCGAGGATCATTTGCGAGCGT
>CAZJNQ010000009.1:0-61336 GCA_964547475.1 uncultured Porphyromonadaceae bacterium | reverse complement strand
TAGCGAGCTATTTACGAGGCGAAGCCGAGTCTTTCGCGAGCGTTAGCGAGCTATTTACGAGGCGAAGCCGAGTCTTTCGCGAGCGTTAGCGAGCTATTCACGAGCGAAGCGAGTTATTCCTGAGGCGTCAGCCGAACCATAATGACCCCGTGATACGGCACTGTCGCCGTGAAGGATCCGTCGAATGAACCGAGGTCTTTCTGGCGCCAGAGGTCGCGAACAGTGGCCTTGCCTGTGATACCGAGATCAGCCCAGCTAACCGTTATTTCCTTTCCCTTGGCTTCCGTATCCCACACGAACGATTCAACAGGCGATTGTTCGCCGGTAAAGAAAATCCCGACGGCTTTCGATCCGTCGGCCAGGTTTCGGGCCCAGATCTCAACACCAGTGTCTTGCTTTACGGGTAAGGCCGGTTCGCCTTTGGGATCCTGGTTTACAGCCAGAACCTCGTCATTGGTCAGCAGGTTCAGGGTGAAAGCATCCATCTGGGTCATATCGCAGCCGATCAACAGGGGGGATGCCAGCAACGACCATAATGAAATATGGGTGTACTGTTCATCGGGAGTCAGACGTGAAGCATGGAGCGAGGGACCCCAGCCGACCTTCCCGACCACCAGCATGTCGGGATCATTCCAGTGGCCCGGACCTCCGTAGGGAGCAGCCTCCTTCTGGGCAAATCCGATACCGGCCATGCTGTTCCAGGTATCGGTGATGTCACCGGTGGTGCGCCAGGCATCACCGCCAACACTGTCGCCCCATTCCCACACTTTGCCCATTCCATACTGGCACAGGCTGAACACGATATCACGATCAATATTGTCAAGGCATTCCCTCATCAGGATATAGGGTTTTTTCAACTCATCACGGTTCGGCTTGGGAGCAATGTCGCCATAGGAACACCAGTCATATTTGAGATAGTCTATACCCCATTTGGCATACGTTTTAGCATCTTGCAGCTCATGCTGGTAGCTTCCCAGGTATCCGCCACACGTCTGGGGTCCGGGTGAGGAATAGATACCCATCTTCAACCCATACGAATGGCAATAATCAGAAACCGATTTCATGTCGGGGAACTTCTCGTTGGCCACAATCTCGCCTGATGCAGCCCGCCCGGATGCTTCCCAGCCGTCGTCAATGTTGATGTACGTCCAGCCGTGATCGGCCAGGCTATTGTTGACCATCGCGTCTGCTGCCGCTTTCACTTTCTCCTGATCAACGCTGAGCCCCCAGACATTCCAGGAATTCCATCCCAGCGGAGGAGTCATAGCCAGACCGCTATCCGTCTTTATGGTCAATATTTTTTCCGATTCACCGGCTTCATTTTTAGCCGTTACGGTAACCTGGTATTCTCCTTTCGCCGGAGTGGTTCCGCTGATGACCCGGGTATCAGGATTGAACTTCAGTCCGGCAGGCAAGCCTTGAACAGTGATCGTCACCGGCTGCTTTCCCGTCACAGGAACCCTGAAAACAAAAGGATGGCCCGGATTGGCACCGATGACCGAAGCGCCGTTGATCCGTGGTGCGTCGCCAACCGGGGGAGTCAGTATGTAAGCCTGGCTGGCCGGAGGAACTACCGCCACCGGAGCAATTTTGACATACTGAATCTTTGCATCGATCCAGTCGGCATGATCATAATTGATGTTGTCTCCCCCATCGGAGATATAGAGCGCCAGCTTCCGGATGCCTTTCAGGCTCACATTGACGTCTCTGGCAGGCTCTCCCGCTTTCATCACGCCGCTCTGCCACAGGACCTGCTGATCACCCATCACGATGAATTCAACCGTGGCTTTTTTGTCTTTCATTTCATCATCAACCCCGACTTTAGCCGTAAACTGCCGACCGTTACCCTCAAGGGAAAGCATATACTTGAAAATGGAATGAACCCCTAAGCCCCGTTCATAGGTCGTTCCACCGACCGACAGGGGTTTCCCGTCCACGCTTTTATTAACCCTGATTTCCCCCCACCCGGTTTGCATCTGCGAAAGATCCATTTCATCCAGCCAAAGGGTCTGGTTTTTCGAACAGGCTGACAACAGGACAGCCAGTAAAACAGCAAGAATCGTTAGTTTTCTCATCGTTGGAAATATTTACGGAAAATAGTGATAATTCGATGCATGTGGGCTGATTTATTGCAGAAGCTGGCAGGTTGATTCCAGGGCCTGTTTGTTGGTAGTAACCACCGTCAACTGGTCCCCTTCCTGAATCATGGTTGATCCGTTGGGAATCAAAAACTGGTCATCTCGTTGAATCAAAATAATGAGAGCCTGGCTGGGAAGTTTCAAATCCAATATTTTTTTCCCGTGGAGGTGGGATCCGGCAGGTATTATCATCTCAACCTTCTCATAATGTGTACTTTCTGATAGGATCAGATCCGATGGATTGGTTGCCTTAACCTGGTCGGGCAAGGAAACATGTAGCCATTTTGCCACCCGGGTCAGGGTGGTTCCCTGTATCAGTACAGAGGAGATGGAGACAAAGAAGACGATATTGAAGATCATGTCGGCCTTTTCGACACCGGCCAGCAACGGATAGGTGGCAAAGACAATGGGGACCGCACCCCTCAGTCCCACCCAGGAGATGAACCATTTCTTGCGGCTTCGCAGACGGAAAGGCAGCAAACTGACAAAAACGGCGATCGGGCGGGCCAGGAATATCTGCAACAGGGTGACCAGAAGCCCGATGCCGATTACCGGGACAATATGACTCGGGAAAACCAGTAAGCCCAGGGTCAGGAAGAGGATGATCTGCATGAGCCAGGACAATCCGTCAAACATCTTGATAATGGTCTTCTTATGGATCAGATCCTGGTTACCCAGGTAGATTCCTGCCAGGTAAACGGCCAGGAAACCATTCCCGTCGACCAATGAGGTAGTTGAGAAAGTCAGGTACATCCAGGTCAGTGCGAGTACCGGATAGAGCCCCTCATAAGTCAGGTTGATGTGATTGATGATCCATTTCCCAAGCAATCCGAATCCAAAGCCCAACGCCACGCCAAAGACAATCTCCTTTAGAATGAGGATAAACATGCCCCAGAAACCTTGTTCCGGATCCTGAACCATGCTGATACAGGCGAGCACCAGCATAAAAGCCATCGGGTCGTTGCTGCCGCTCTCCAGTTCCAGCACCGGCCTGAGATTCCCTTTAAGGGCGGTTTTCCTGGATCGGAGAATGGAAAAGACGGCAGCCGCATCGGTGGATGAGATGATCGATCCCAAAAGAAGGCCTTCGACCAGTGAAAAATCAGTCACTGCCCAGACAAAGACTCCCACTGTTGCCGCGGTCAGGATCACTCCCAACGTGGAGAGGGAGACGCCTTGCCACAGGATGGGTTTGACGGATTTCCAATCGGTCTCAAGCCCTCCGGCAAACAGGATGACACACAGGGCGATGATCCCGGTGAACTGGGCGAAACCCGGATTATCAAAAGGAATACCGCCGATCCCCTCGGAACCCGCCAGCATCCCGATAAAAACAAAGAGGATAAGGATGGGGATCCCTGTCCGGTAGGATGTCTTGCCAGCCAGTACGCTGGCCAGTATCAGGATTGATCCGATCAGGATGATATGCTCGGTGGAAAAGCTCACGACTGACAAAATACAAAAAACAAGGAGAAAGGACGAAGGAGGAAGGAGTAAGGAACAGGAAAAAGGTTAATTTACTTGAGCCTTGTGCCTTGAGCCTTGTGCCTTGAGCCTTGAGCCTTTGTTAAAATCCTTGCTACATTTAGGCTTTTAATCTTTTTCTCCAATGCCAGCCAAGTACAACACTCCTTACATTCTGGGTATTTCATTTATCTCCGCCCTGGGAGGTTATCTTTTTGGATTCGATTTCGCTGTAATATCCGGTGCCCTTCCGTTCCTGCGTGAGCAATTTGCCCTGACCGCCTGGTGGGAGGGATTCCTGACCGGTTCACTGGCTCTGGGATGTATCGTGGGATGCCTGTTTGCCGGCAACCTGGCCGACCGCTACGGAAGAAAGCCGGGATTGATGATCGCTGCGCTGATATTTGCCGCCTCCGCTATCGGCATGTCGATGGCACCCTCCCTGTCTGTTTTTATTCTGATGCGGTTTGCCGCCGGCATCGGAGTGGGAATGGCTTCCATTTTAAGCCCGATGTACATCGCTGAAGTTTCTCCGGCGCATGCCAGAGGCAGGAATGTGGCCATCAACCAGCTGACCATTGTGATCGGGATCCTGGTCACCAACCTGGTCAACTATTCCCTGAAGGATAACGGTGCCGATGCTTGGCGCTGGATGTTCGGCCTGGGCTGTGTGCCGTCCATCCTCTTTTTTGCCGGGGTGTTTTTACTGCCCGAGAGTCCCCGGTTCCTGGTGAAGGCGGGCAAATCCGACAAAGCCCGGAAGGTGTTGGGAAAGATTGGCGATGCAGGATTCGTTAAAACCACCCTCAACAGCATTGAAGACTCGCTCCACGGAATCACCAGGATCCCTTTCAGGGAGGTTTTTAGCAAGGCCGTCAGGCCGGCTGTGGTTGTCGGTATGGTACTGGCTGTTTTTCAGCAGTTGTGCGGGATCAATGTAGTGTTTAATTATACCTCCACCATATTCAAAGCCGTGGGAGCCGATCTAAACCAGCAACTATTTGAGATGGTGCTGATCGGAGTCGTCAATCTGCTGTTTACCCTGGTGGCCATGTGGCAGGTCGACCGGCTGGGCCGCCGCCCGCTCATGCTCTTCGGATCAGCCGGGTTGGTGATTAGTTATCTGGTGCTCTCCTCCCTGTTACGGGCCCAGGCGTCTCCGGTGTTCATCAGTATTTTTGTCCTGATATCCATTGCCGTTTACGCCACCTCGCTGGCTCCGGTGACCTGGGTGCTGATATCCGAGATCTTCCCCAACCGGATCCGGGGAAAGGCCTCTTCAATGGCAGTGGTAGCCTTGTGGGCAGCCTATTTTGTTTTGGTTTTTACCTTTCCGGTCCTGGCCGAAAAACTCGGAACCTACGGGCCCTTCTATGTTTATGCAGGGATCTGCGCCCTTGGATTTGTATTCGTAAAAACCCGGGTGAAAGAGACCAAAGGCAAAACCCTCGAAGAACTGGAAGGGGTGATGGGCGGACATTGACAGCGGGTCGCCGTTTGCAGGAAAGATAGCGAATTTAGGGCAGGAAGGCAGGAGGGCAAGAGGGCAGGAAGGAAAGGCAGAAAGCAGAGGGCAAAAGGCAAAAATTAGTTATAAGTTATTAAGTAAGAAGTTGTTATGTGTAACCCCAGACTTCAGTCTGGGGGAATCGGGTGTGGGTGTGGGATCAGCCGGTGAAAGAGGTTTTCCTGAACCTAGGCGATTCTCTCAGCAGGATCCCTAGGATCATGATGGCCAGGGCACACAGTACGAAGAAGGTCATGAAAGCCCCTATGTATTGGTTTTGCTTGATGCTCATGCCGGCAACAAACAACATCCCTGTGATCTGTCCCACCCAGAGCAGGAGTCCCTGAGACGTCGATTCCGGTGCGGGATAACTGACTTCTGCAGCGTATTGGAATCCGATAGGACCGGCACTCATCACAAAAAAACCCAGGATAAACGAGCCTGCGAGAGCGATGCCATAAATGAATCCCGGATCCTGTGAGAAATGATCGGCCAGCGAGAGGCCTACCATGCCGGGCACCATGCCAATCACACAAATGACTAAAAAGAGTTTTCGTTTTTTGTAAATATCTGATAACAAAGGTATTATTACGGCTCCGATAATACCGCCAACCAGCATGACCCCGCCGATCATGCCTTCGGAATCCTTGACTCCCATGTGCTCGGCTATTGCATCGGTCATGCTGCTGACCGCATTGAAAATACCGAGCCCGATCAGGAAAATGAACAGGATAAGCCTCATGTCACGCAGCCCCAGGATATGTTTCAGCCCTGACCGGAAATTGGGTCTCTTCAGCAGTTCATCCCCCGGAGGTGTCGGCGGGATTTCCCTGATCAGCAATAATGATAGTATACCCGCTAAGGCCGTTATGATCCCGTATATCATCAGCATCTTCCCGAATCCTTCTCCATATCCGGGCTTATCAGGACTGATCCCGATCATCAGCGGAGTTACCAGCATGGCGATAATGATCCCGAGATATTGGGCTAAGGCCGACAGGCCTGCTGCCGTTCCCCTTTCACGCAACGGGAACCAGCGTACCGTGATAGCCGTCACGGCGTTCAGCACAAAGGGCTGGGCAATGGCCAATCCTGTCTGAGCCAGCAGCACAATGATGAAATTATCGGCAAAAAACCCTTTGCAGAGGCCCGATACCACCGTTATGGCGGCCCCAATGCCAAGGCCGATCCTGATTCCGTATGTGTCAATCACATAGGAAGCCGGGATGCTGACAACAATATAGACCAGCATGTAGAGCAAGGCAAGAAAATCGATATTGAACAGTCCCTCCGGATTGAACTGGCCCTGGTAAAACACTTCGGCAGGCCGGGCTACCGCCGCATGGGCCAGCCATTGGATCTGAATGACGATCGAGAGAAGCATGTACACTGCCAGGATGACCCACCGGTAAGCATACACCGGATTTGCGCTTTGCTCCTTTGCACCCGTTGCCATAGATAACCTCCTAATGTTAAGGCCCTTTTCAATTGTGCCGTCGATCACCTTTCAACTCAGGCCGCCGAAAGTTATTCAAAAACAAATGACCTGGTTGGAATAGTGTTACTGTTTTTCAGGAATCTTGTAACCTATTGCCCTCCTGGGCTCATTCTTTTTCTCAACAAGCTTTCTGATAGCGTTAAACACATTCCGGAACTGCTCATCATACTTTTTCTCCAATGATTCTATTTGCCTTCTGAGCTCTGTGCTTTCATACATCATTTTTCGCACCTGGACAAAGGTTCGCATGATGGCGATATTTACCTCAATGGCATTCACCGAGCGCAATACTGATGAAAGCATAGCCACACCTTGCTCGGTAAAGGCCATTGGTGTTGAACCTCCCAATATTCGTTTTTCAGGTATCACAATTTGTGATAGCAACCCATTGATCTCGTCCGCCGTAAGTTCAAACATGAAATCCGGCGGAAATCGATTCAAATTCCTACGCACTTGTTGTTTTAATGCTCTGGTTTCGACTCCGTACAATGCTGCCAAATGAAAATCCAGGATCACACTGGTTCCTCTTAGTTCAATAATAAATTTGGAATGCTCAAGTACTCTGATTGTAGGTTTTTCCATATTGATCTCTCTATCCATTCTGGGACAAGTAGAACTTAAATAGTATAGATGCAATCATTAAGTTTAAATGGAAATAATGTGTGTTAAATTGACTTAAACAAACTTTCGTTATGGTTGTGTTATACTAATCGTAAATTGCCATTATGAAATTCATCGGAGCCCATGTCAGTACCGAAGGCGGTGTGGAAAATGCGCCGCTGAACGCACAAAAGATCGGTGCCAACGCTTTTGCACTCTTTCTTAAGAATCAACGCCAGTGGGTGGCAAAACCCCTGTCGCAGGATAGTATATCAGCCTTTAAAAAGAACTGTGAGACATACGGATTTGCTCCACGACAGATCCTGCCCCACGATGGCTATCTGATCAATATCGGAAGCCCGGATCCGGAGATGCTCGAAAAATCAAGAGCTGCATTCCTCGACGAGATGCAGCGGGCTGAACAGCTGGGGCTCGACCGGCTCAATTTTCACCCTGGCAGCCATCTGAATAAAGTTTCCGAGGAAGAGTGCCTGATGACCATTGCGGAATCAGTCAATCAGGCGCTGGATAAAACGCGGGGCGTTACGGCCGTCCTGGAGATAACGGCCGGCCAGGGCAGCAACGTGGGCTACTCCTTCGAGCACCTGAAGTATATCATCGACAGCATCCACGACCAGTCGAGGATCGGTGTTTGCATCGACACAGCCCATTCCTATTCGGCCGGATATGATTTGAAAGCCGTGCCGGGATTCGAAGCCACTTTCAGGAAGTTCGATGAGATCATCGGGTTTAAATATCTGAAAGGAATGCATATCAACGATTCAAAGAAGGAGTTCGGCTCACGGGTCGACCGGCACGAAAACCTCGATAAAGGGACCCTGGGGATCGATCTTTTCCGCATGATCGTGCAGGATCCCCGGTTTGATGATATCCCGCTGATACTGGAGACTCCGGACGAAGACCGCTGGGCAGAGGAGATCCGGTTGCTCCGCAGCCTGGCGGGCTAAAAAAAGGCAGGAGGGCAGGAGGGCAGGAAGGCAGGAAGGAAAGGCTCAAGGAAAAAGGTAAAAGGATGTATATCAGATCCTATGTCTAACCCCAGACTTCAGTCTGGGGTGGGTGCTACATGGAGCCTATGTCTATCCCCAGACTTCAGTCTGGGGTGGGTGCGACATGGATCCTATGTCTATCCCCAGACTTCAGTCTGGGGTGTGCGGCAGCTCTTAGGAGTTGACCACGTTGAAATACCCCTCCCTCTGTAGTACATACGTCAGGCTGTACTTCGCCGCCTCTTTGGCTCCGGCAGTTTCCCGGAAGCCATGTTGCACGATCCGGGCTGAGGTGTTGGGCACGGGAAGGGATGAATCGATATAGACGGTGCCCTGTTTCATGTTCTCCAGGGCTCCTTTAGCATAGGCCAGTCCATCCTCCGAGGTGATGATCAGCACATGGGGCACCGGTGAACCGGTGTAAAGGATTTCATCCGGAGAGATAATAATATCCGAAGCGGAAAATCCAATGCCTACGGTGACCGGATAGCTGCCTTTTTTGGTTGCATTCAAACCGGCCCGGATGGCATCAATCGCAAATTGTTCAGCGGCACTCTGAACCCTTTCCCCTGCCGATCCTGCCAACTGGATTCGAACCGGGTGGTCGAGGGAATGAGTAACCGTTACCGCGATCTCCGGTGAGAGATCGAACAGGGACAGGGTGCTTTCCCTGGGCTTGAAAGAAGGTCCCGTGATCTGTTTATCAGCATAAATCTTGACGGGCAGGTTAGCCTCCTCCACTACCTTAGCCAGTTTCATTCCCGGATTAGACTTGACCCCGTAACTGGTGCAGATCTCCATGACCTCCACCAGTGAAAATCCCGGTTTTGAGAAAGCAACGGCCAGTCGGTCCGAATAATCCCCGATCCCGAGGACCCGCTCGACATAAGAGGCTCCGGCGGCAGTGATGAGGGCACAGATATCGGAAGCCCGTTCTTCCGCGCCATTGGGCAGCGTCGGGGTTTTGAAACCGTAAGGGGTAAGCTCGCTTGGTTGACCGCCGGTCATCCCGTAGAGCATGTTGTTATGGATCACAACGGTCATGTCATAATTCCGGTGAGCCGTGTTGATCAGGTGCTGGATCCCGATGGACACTCCGCCATCGCCAATGAACACGATGACCTTTCTACCCGGATATTTTAATCCCGCCGAGATTCCCGTGGCCAGCGCCACGGAACGTCCGTGCAGCCCGTGAACCGTATGGGTTTTAAACGATTTGTCTATGATCCCGTGACAGCCGATATCGGTTACCAGGATGACATCCAGCAGGGGGATACCCAGTTTCTGAAGCGCCTTGTCGGTGTTTTCCGACAGGGTGGTATGGCTGCAGCCTTTGCAGAAAGGGAGCCGTTCTTCATTAAGATATACTCTTTCCATGGTCAAGGACTTCTCGCGTGATTATTTCAGGAGTGATCAATTTTCCGAACGAGGTAATACCGGTCACAGAAGGCGGACATTGGGCGCCGAACAGCAGTTGCCGGAACTGCCCGGTCAGGTTCTCCTCGGCAATGATCACCCGTTCATGCCGGCCAATGATCCGGAAATACTCCTGAGGAACCGGGTACAAGGTTTTTGCCACCAGCAGGGAAACCTGATGGCCGGCCCCCCTCGCCTCTTTCACCGCTTCCCTGGCAGCTTGGGCGGTTATCCCGTAGGAAACGACCAACACATCGGCCTTCCCCTGTTCATCCCAGTCAAATTCCGTGAAATCAGGCAGGTGCTTCAGGATCTTTTCATGCAGTCTCACGGAGTTGCCCAGCGCTTCTTTTCCGGAGTTTTGGATGATCCCCTTCCTGTTATGGGTGGAAGCAGTCAAACGCACCTGGTGTCTGTCATTCCCAACCGGCAGGAACGGAGGGACCAGGTCCTCATCCGGATCATACGGAAGATATTCTCCATCAGACTGAAAGGTTTTCCGTTTGGCCGGATGGATCGGCGGCAGATCGGCAATGTCCAGGTTGCCCAATGTCATTACCTCCTCCTTGGAGGTCAGCAGTATGACCGGCGTCCGGCAGGCAACGGCTGTTTCAACGGCTTTTGCCGTCAGTTTCCAGCAATCCAAAGCATTGCTGACGCTGATCACCGGAATGGCCATTCCCCCGCTCAGGGTGCCTGTCACCACGCCTAGGTCGCCCTGCGCGCCCATGGTCGCAGTCCCGGTTGCCGGGCCGAGCCGTTGCACCAGGATGATCACCATCGGCAACTCCATCATGCAGGCCATGTTGATGCTTTCGATCATCAACGCATAGCCGGGAAAGGAAGTGGCCGTGACGGGAATCCTGCCTGTCGCGGCCAATCCGCTCATAAGCTGGAGCGTCGTGATCTCATCCGGAGCAGCCATGAAAGCTGGAAACCTTTTTGAAGCATAATAGTAGAGGAGGTTGGCTGGAGTGATCGGATAACCGATAAAGACATCGGCACCGGCCCTGACCGCGGCTTCCGTGATCAGCCGGGAACTGTCGGTAAAAATGACCTTGTGAGTCATGAGCGTGAGTTTAGCTGTCAAATGTAGGCAAAATGAACTCCCTAAAAAATGAGCAATCCCATTGAGCCGTTCAGGCTAAAATGGTACATTTATCCCGCATTCTTTTCATCTTAACAACAAGTAACCGCCATGTCAGCCACCGTACAATTTACCGCACCGGACCACTTTCTGGTGGACGAACTTTTCACCGAAGAACAGAAGATCATCCGGGGAGCCATCCGCGATTGGATTAACCGATTTGTAAAACCCGATATCGAGGATTGGTTCGAAAAATGTGAATTTCCGAAACACCTGGTCAAAGAGCTCGGGGCAATGGGCGTTTTCGGCCCGTTCATCCCGGAGAAGTATGGCGGAGCCGGGCTCGATTATACCTCGTACGGCATCATCATGCAGGAACTGGAACGGGGCGATACGGGCATCCGGTCGCTGGCTTCGGTCATGACCTCCCTCGTGATGTTCCCGATCTACGCTTTCGGCAGCGAAGAACAAAAAATGAAATACCTGCCCAAACTGGCTACCGGCGAACTGATCGGCTGCTTCGGGCTGACCGAACCGAACCACGGATCGGACCCGGGAAGCATGATAACCCGGATCAAGGATATGGGAGACCATTACCTGCTTAACGGCGCTAAAATGTGGATCACCAATTCCACCATCGCCGACGTTTCCATCGTTTGGGCCAAGGATGAAAACAATATTGTACGGGGATTGATCGTAGAGAAAGGCTTACCCGGATTTACCGCTCCGGAAACCCACGGCAAATGGTCGCTACGGGCTTCCGTCACCGGGGAACTGGTTTTTGATGATGTGAAGGTCCCGAAAGATTGTCTGCTTCCCAACGTGCAGGGATTGAAAGGCCCCTTAAGCTGCCTCAGCTCGGCCCGTTACGGGATCGCCTGGGGTGTCATCGGCGCCGCCATGGATTGCTACGATGCTGCCGTTCGCTATTCACTCGAGCGCCATCAGTTCGGCAAGTCGATAGCATCCTTCCAGCTCCAGCAGAAAAAACTGGCCGAAGCCCTTACCGGGATCACCAAGGCACAATTGATGGCCTGGAGGCTCGGGACCTTGCGTGACCAGGGCAAAGCCACCCCGGCCATGATCTCCATGGCCAAACGCAACAATGTGGAAATGGCACTGAACGTGGCCCGCGAAACCCGCCAGATCCTCGGAGCCATGGGTATCACCCGCGACTACCCGATGATGCGCCACATGATGAATCTCGAATCCGTAATCACCTACGAAGGAACCCATGATATTCACCTGCTGATCACGGGGCAGGAAATTACGGGAATAGCTGCGTATAAGTAAAAAGGAAAAAGGAAAAAGGAAAAAGTAGAGGGGACCAGGTTGGCGGTTAAAAGGATGTACATTTGAATTTTAACACATTGACATGAAGGCTCCACACTTTTTCCTTTTTCCTTTTTCCTTTTTACTTTTAACAGGCTGTTCTTCCTTACCAGATACTATCCTCACCACCCGTCAAACTATCTGCCTAGATGACGGTTGGAAGTTCAGCTTCGGGCACGCGGCCGATCCGGCTAAAGATTTCAACTTTTCCATTTCCAATATTTTTGCCAAGACAGGGCGGGCTGAGGGTTCAGCCATCGATCCGAGATTCGACGACAGTTCATGGCGCGATCTGAACCTTCCGCATGACTGGGCCGTTGAACTGCCCTTCGTCAACGTGAATAATTTCGATGTCATGGCTCACGGGTACAAGCCGGTTGGCGGGCTCTTCCCGGAAACCAGCATCGGATGGTACCGGAAAACCTTTGAAATCCCGGCAGCCGATTCCGGATACCGGTATACGATCCGCTTCGACGGGGTATTCAGGGATGCGAAATTCTGGATCAACGGCTTTTACCT
This sequence comes from uncultured Porphyromonadaceae bacterium, assembly GCA_964547475.1. Classification (GTDB taxonomy): domain Bacteria; phylum Bacteroidota; class Bacteroidia; order Bacteroidales; family UBA12481; genus UBA12481. Next base: position 48,765 of record CAZJNQ010000009.1, on the reverse strand, counting down.
GGGAACCAATGAAAGCGGTTATATCGGGATCAGTTATGATATCACCGATTATATCCGCTGGGGAGGGAAGAACAAGCTGGTTGTCAGGGTGGACGCCAGCCAGTATGAAGGCTGGTTTTACGAAGGCGCCGGAATCTACCGGCACGTCTGGCTCATCCGCACCGGCAACCTGCATGTGGCTGAAGATGGTGTATTTATTTATTCCGATATAGGAAGTTCCTCGGCGAAAGTCACGGTCGAAACCACGGTTGAAGATCAATCACCAAATCCATCAGATTATACCATCACAACCATCATCACCGACCGCGACGGCAAAGAGATCACCCGCTCCACCACCCTATCACATTCTCCCATCATCACATCTTCAAATCAGCACATCAGCACATCAGCAAATCATCACATCTCAACATTTCAACATTTCAACATTTCAACCCCTATCCTCTGGTCCCCCTCCTCTCCCTACCTTTATCGCGCCATCACCATCGTCAGTACGCAAAAGGGTGAGGTCGACAGGATCATTACCCGGTTTGGCATACGGGAAATAAACATCACAGCGGACAAAGGAGTGATCCTGAACGGCCAACCCGTTAAAATCAAGGGGGTCAACTGTCACCAGGACCACGCCGGCGTGGGAAGCGCCCTGCCGGATTACCTCCAGTACTACCGGATCAGGCAATTAAAAAATTACGGGGTGAATGCTTACAGGACCAGTCACAATCCGCCGACGCCTGAGCTGCTCGATGCCTGCGACAGCCTGGGAATGCTGGTCCTCGATGAGACTCGTTTGCTGAACAGCAGCCCCGAATTCATGGATCAGTTCGAACGGCTGATCCGGCGCGACCGGAGCCGCGCATCGGTATTCCTCTGGTCCATCGGGAATGAAGAACAGGGAGTTCAAACCACCTCCACCGGCAGACAAATTGCCCTTACACTGATGACCCGGCTCAGGGAACTCGATCCCACACGCACCTGCACTTACGCTGCCGACCTGGGCAATGTTTTTGAGGGAATCAACGAGGTGATCCCGGTCAGGGGATTCAATTACCGTGAAAAAGCGGTGGCGCCCTACCACACCGATCATCCGGGACAGCCGGTGATCGGCACCGAGATGGGCAGCACCGTAACCACCCGGGGTATCTGGGAAAAAGACACGGTCCGCTGCTACCTGCCCGACCAGGACCTTACGGCTCCCTGGTGGGCCTCCCTGGCCGAAGCGTGGTGGCCCATCGCCGCCACCAACGATTGGATGAGCGGCGGATTTGTCTGGACCGGCTTCGATTACCGGGGCGAGCCGACTCCCTTCCAGTGGCCCAACATCAATTCCCATTTCGGTATCCTGGATGTCTGCGGCTTCCCGAAGAACATAGCTTATTATTACAAATCCTGGTGGTCGGACCAGGATGTCATACACCTCTCGCCCCACTGGAACTGGCCAGGCCGCGAAGGCGACACCGTGACTGTTTGGGTGAATTCCAATGCGGACTCTGTTGAGCTTTTCTTAAATCAGCAGAGCCTGGGAATAAAAGAGATGCCCCGGAACAGCCACCTATCGTGGAAAGTGCCCTACGAATCCGGGATCGTTGAAGCCATCGGGCTTTGGAATGGTAAGAAGACATCTACCCGGGTGGAAACGACTGGCAAACCGGTCAGGATCAGGATGGAGCCCGATAACATCCGTTTGATAGCCAATGGTACCGATGCAACCGTTATTAACATCAGTGCCCTGGACAGTCAAAACCGCGAGGTGCCGGATGCTCAAAACCTGATCCAGTTCCGGATCGAAGGGAATGCAAAAATCATCGGCGTTGGCAACGGCGATCCCAGCAGTCATGAACCGGACCAATGCGCTGCGGAACAATGGCAGCGCTGTCTGTTCAACGGCAAGTGTCAGGTAATCATACAATCCGGTAAGAAAGGTGGATCGGTTGTGCTGACCGCTTATGCAGAGAAATTGGAAACGGCAGAGATCAGGATAGAAACAAATGAAAATTAATAGGTTGTTATTTCTCTTTTTGCTCTGCGGACAGGCCCTATCAGGCCAGGTCAGCCCGTTTATTCATGTCGATCAGTTCGGTTATCTCCCATCGGCCGAAAAAGTAGCGGTACTGAGTGATCCGCAGGTGGGCTTCAACGCCGATCTGTCCTATACTGCGCCCTCCGTACTGGAAGTCAGGAGCATGAGCTCGGGCGCCCTGGTCTTTTCCGGAGCTCCCGTATCCTGGAACAATGGCAGAACGCACAATTACTCCGGCGATAAGGGTTGGTGGTTTGATTTCAGCTCCGTAACCCAGCCTGGTTATTATTGTGTGGTCGATCCGTCCAGGATGGCGCAATCGGCTCCCTTTTACATCGGGGAAGGGGTCTATGACCGGGTGATGAAGGCAGCCGGGCGGATGTTTTTCTACAACCGTTGCAACCAGGAGAAGAAACCCCCTTTCGCGGATCCGAAATGGACCGATGAGGAAGCTTTTCTGCAGGATGCCAGGTGTCGGTATGTTTATGATCCCACGAACACCTCGCTTGAAAGGGACATGCGCGGAGGTTGGTTTGATGCCGGTGACTTTAACAAATACGTCACCTTCACCTATTCCACCATCCACAACCTGCTAAGCGCCTACGAGGAGAACCCGCAGGCTTTCACCGATACATGGGACATACCGGAATCCGGTAACGGCATTCCCGACATCCTGGATGAGACCTGCTGGGAGCTCAACTGGCTGATCAAAATGATCAATGATGACGGATCGGTGCATATCAAGATGGGAAGCCGCTCCCACAGCGATAACGCCCATCATCCGCCCAGCCTCAACACCGATGGCCGGTATTATGCTCCCACCTGCACATCGGCTGCCATCGCGGCCTCCAGCGTTCTGGCCCATTCAGCCATCGTGCTGAAGACTTTCGGGCAACTGGATGACTATTCAGCCCAAATGAGGGAACTGGCCATCAGGACCTGGAATTATGTCCTGCCCTTTCTCGAGTCGGGGAACCTGGAAGAGGATTGTGACGATACCTCGGTCAAGTCGGGCGATGCCGACTGGGATCAGAAAACCCAGAAAAGCAATGCGCTCACAGCAGCTGTTTACCTGCTCGAGCTGACGAAAGAAGAGCCTTACAACCAATATATCTCGAATCATATCGAGGATCCCGACTGCATTTCGGGAAACAACTGGGACAGTTACAACCTAAACCTGGAGGACGCCCTGTTGCGCTACACTAATCTGGATTTGGCCGATGTCGCCACGGCATCCCGCATCAGGGGATCAGCCCTGGCCGCTGTCACAAATAACTGGAATAATTATTTCGGATGGAACACCCGCGACCTGTACCGGGCTTACATGCCGGTCTGGAGTTACCATTGGGGTAGCAACATCCCGATGTCCACCGTGGCCATCCTGAACCGGGTTATCGCTGAATACAACCTTTTGCCGTCCGATTCAGCCAGTTTCGTCAGGAAAGCCGCCGAACAGCTTCATTTTTTCCACGGTGTCAATCCGCTGGGGCTGGAGTTCCTGACCAACATGTATCAATTCGGGGGTGACCGGTGCGCCAATGAGATCTTTCATACCTGGTTTGCCGATGGCTCAGACTGGGACAATGCCAGGACTTCCCGTTACGGGCCCCCTCCCGGTTACATGCCGGGAGGGCCGAATGCCAGCTATACGGCGAACAAGGATCTCAGGCCTCCTTATGAACAACCGCCGCAGAAAAGTTATCTTGATTTCAACATCGGCTGGCCCGACAACTCATGGGAAATCACCGAGCCCGCCATTTATTACCAGGCGGCGTACATCCGGTTCCTGGCTTATTACTGCGGGAATCATTCCGCAACAGGCATCGGGGAGACGGTTTTCAACCACCCCGAAATCTGCCTCTACCCAAATCCCGCTTCGGACCGGGTAACCCTTTCGGGCTTATCGGGTGAAACCCGCATAGAAATCTTCGACCTGAGCGGGCAGAAAATTCGCACATTTGTGACGAAAAAGACGGATCTGGTGATTGACCTGGCGGAAATCAGGACCGGGATCTACCTGGTCAGATTGCCTTCTTATTTTTGCAAACTGGTGGTCAATTAGAATACATAATTCGGATATTTCAATAAAAAGACCTATGAAAACCAAATCATTTGTAATGCTGGTGGCCGCTCTTTTCGTGTTTACGGGAATCATGGCGCAGAATGCCCCTCCGTCGGCCAAGGCTGTACTTAAGACAGCCCGCAAGAAAGCGCGCGCTGAAGACAAGAATGTCTGCATAATTTTCCATGCTTCCTGGTGCGGCTGGTGCCACCGGATGGATTCGATCATGAACAGGCCGGAATGCAAGCCCCTGTTTGATGCCAACTGGGTGACCGATCATATCGTGGTCCAGGAGCACAAGCCTGAATTGAAGAAACTGGAAAATCCCGGCGGACAGGAATTCATGAACCAGTACAACGGGGAAAAGCAGGGTATTCCTTTCTGGCTGGTCTTCAATCCCAAAGGCGAACTCCTGGCTGACTCCCGGATGCCCTCCAGGGACAAGAACGGCAAAGACATTCTGACCAATTGCGGATGTCCGGCCACTGCTGAAGAGGTCGCTTTTTTTGCCACTGTTCTTAAAAAGACCACCAGGCTTTCCCAGCCGGAGATCGACCTGATCGCGGACAGGTTCCTCCTGAAAAAGTAGGCCGGTGCTTAGAGTTGTCAACTTTAAAAAAGTTGACAACTCTATTCAGTGTAAAAACCAGTAATACCAATATTCTGAAAAGATCAAACTTATGAAAAAGCTTTCTATTGTTGCGTTAGCCTTGTCTTTAGCGATCACTGTCCAGGCTCAGGTGCCTGCCAAACTGATGAAGTACATGGATGTTTCGGAGAACCAGATCACTTTCGTGTATGGAGGGGATATCTGGATCATGCCGAAGAGCGGTGGAACTGCCGTACAGGTGACCCACTCCCCCGGTGAGGAATCCTGGCCCCGTTTTTCACCGGATGGCAAATCCATTGCTTATACCGCATCCTATAACGGGAATGCGGATATCTTTGTGATTCCCTCTGCGGGCGGCCTGCCTACCCGTATCACGTATGAATCCTTTACTGACCAGATGGTGGACTGGCATCCCGACGGGAAGCGCCTCCTGTTCAATTCTTACAAGGAAAGCGGCAGGCCGGCGATGAGCCAGTTGTACCTGGTGAGTGCCAGGGGAGGTTTCCCCGAGAAACTGCCGGTACCCTATGCCGTTCTGGCCAGTTACTCACCTGACGGAAACAAGCTCGCTTATATCACCCGGATCACGGAAAACTACCCGTTCAAGAGATACCGGGGCGGTATGGCTTCCGATATTGTCCTGTTCGACCTGGATAAAAAGAGCGCCGAAAATATTACCCGGAATGATGCCATCGACGGGAAGCCGGCATGGGTGGGCGATAAGATCTATTTCCTGTCGGACCGCGACGAGAACATGAGGCTGAACATCTGGGCGTACGACACCAAAACCAAACAAACAAACCAGATCACCAAAATCAAGGATTTTGATGTTACGCACATGTCTGCAGGCCCTTCCGATATTGTGTTTGAAGCCGGAGGCACACTCTACCTCATGGATCTGGCAACCCTCGGGTACAAGCCCGTGGAAGTCAATGTGATGTCAGACCTTTCCGTTGAGTTACCCCGGTCGGTCAATGTTGGGCAGAATATTGACAACATGACTGCAGCCCCGGGAAACAAGCGGGTTGTTTTTGAAGCCAGGGGTGAACTGTTCAATGTTCCTGTAACTGAAGGATACTCTGTTGACCTGACCCGTTCAAGCGGTGCCTTCGACCGTAATCCGGCCTGGTCACCCGACGGAAAAAACATAGCGTACTGGAGCGACCGGGACGGCGAATGGGAGATCTGGCTGCAACCGGCAGCCGGTGGCGATGCCAAAAAGCTGACCAACAGGGGAAAAGGCTACGGCTATACCCTTTATTGGTCGCCCGACAGCAAATACATGGCCTTCATGGATGAGACCGGCAGCCTCTGGTTCGTGCGGCCTGAAAACGGAAAGTCAACAAAAATTGATCAATCCAAATATCATATCGGCCATGGCTCGGCCTCGGGGTACAAGATCTCCTGGTCACCCGACTCAAGGTGGATTGCTTTTCCGCAAGCCGTGGATAACAGCAACAGTGCCATCGCCCTCTATAATGTGGAAACCGGTGAAACCAACCGGCTGACCAGCGGTTATTACAATGACGACTACCCGGTGTTCAGCACGGATGGCAAAAACCTTTTCTACCTGACCAACCGGAAAATGTCGGCGGTTTATTCCGATATGGGCGACGGAACCTGGATTTATCCAAACTCAACCCAGGTCGCAGCGATAGCATTGACTCCGGATGCACCTTCCCTGCTCTATCCCAAAAATGACGAGTTGACGGAGAAAAAGGCAGAAAAGGACACTTCGAAACTGGTGGTGAAGGTCGATTTCAGCGGTGGCGAGGCCCGGGCGGTGATTCTTCCTCCCAAGGCTGGCAATATCAGGGGAATAGCCGCTTTCGAGGGCAAGCTTGTTTACCTTCGATCACCCAATTCCGGATCGGGAGAAACAAGTTCTTCCCTGATGGTGTACGACCTGTCGTCGCGCGAGGAGAAGAATGTGATGTCTGAGGTGAACGATGTGGTAGTCACGGCTGACGGCAAAGCCCTGCTGGTATCCAGCCAGGGCAAGTATGGCATCATCCAGCCTGCCGCTTCCCAGAAGATCGAAAAGCCCATCCCTACCGGTGATCTGTCCATGGAACTGGTTCCCCGGGAAGAGTGGCAGCAGATCTTTACCGATACCTGGAGAAGGCACCGTGATTTCTTTTATGATGCCAACATGCACGGTGTGAACTGGAATGAGCTGAAAGAACGTTACGGGGCTTTGGTGCCATTTGCCCGGAGCCGTGCCGACATCAATACCATTCAGAGTTTATTGGTTTCTGAACTGGCGGCCGGACATACATACAGCTCGGGCGGCGACCTTGAGCGGGTGCCCACATTGGCCAACGGTTTCCTTGGGATCGACTGGGAACAGGCCAATAACCTTTACCGGATCAAGCGGATTGTAAAGCCTGCTGCCTGGGATACCGACGTACGATCCCCGTTCGATCAGCCCGGAGTGAAGACCGGTGTGGGCGATTATATCCTGTCAGTGAACGGTATACTCCTCGATCCCGATATCGATCCTTATGCATCGTTTGAAGGCCTATCCGGCAAAACGGTTGCCCTGACAATCAGCAAAACTGGCAAAGCGGAGGACTGTGATACGATCGTTGTCAAATGCCTCGCTCCATCAGAAGAAATGAACCTGAGGTACCTCGAATGGATTGAGAACAACCGCAAAATGGTCGACAAGCTTTCCGGAGGCCGCCTGGGCTACGTTTATATGTCCAACACCTCGGCGCAAGGCCAGATGGAGCTGGTCAGGATGTATTACGGCCAGCTCGGGAAAGACGGTTTCATCATCGATGAACGGTTTAACGGCGGAGGCGCGCTGGCCGACCGGTTCCTTGAGCTCCTGACCAAGCCGGTGGTCTACAACCTTCACTGGCGTTACGGGAAAGACAATACGCAGCCCACCAAGACCAACAACGGCCCGAAAGCCATGCTGATCAACGGATGGGCCGGTTCGGGCGGCGACGGGCTGCCCTGGGCTTTCAAGGAACTCAAGGCCGGCCCGATCATCGGTGAGCGCACATTGGGTATCCTGGTAGGTCCTGCCACCGGGCATGCACTCATCGATGGCGGTTACATCACGGTACCGGATGGCCGTCTGTATGGAAATGACGGCAAATGGTTCTGGGAAGGCATAGGAGTATCGCCTGATTTTCCCGTCTGGGATGATCCCAACCTACTCGTCCAGGGAAGAGATCCACAGATAGAAAAGGCGGTTGAGGAAGTCATGAAACTTCTTAAGACCGCTCCGGCCAGGATCACCCCGGCCCCCAAACTGGAAGACCGGACAGCGAAAGGATTGAGAAAACAATAAAACCATGAAAAAACAATTGATTGTTCTGGCCTTCGTGCTTACGCTACCTGTGATCGCCCAATCACAGCCAGGGCGAGGCATGCCCGAGATCGTTTCCCCGGAAATCAACCAGGACCACTCCGTGACATTCAGGCTCATCGCCCCGAATGCCAAAGAAGTGAAGATCTCCGGAGATTGGATGCCCAACCAGGGACGGAGCCCCGGATCAACACCAATGGTCAGGGATGAACAGGGCACCTGGACCTTGACAACCGGCGTTCTGCCATCCGAGTTGTACAGCTACTTCTTCCTGGTCGACGGGCTGAGATGCATGGATCCGAACAATGTTTACATGATCAGGGACGTGGCAACCGTCACGAATTTTTTCCTCGTGGGCGGTGGACAAGCCGATCTCTATGCGGTCAATGATGTCCCGCACGGAACCGTGGCCCGACGCTGGTATGATTCGCCCGGAACGGGCAAGGTCAGAAGGATCACCGTTTATACGCCGCCCGGCTACGAAAAGGGCAACGATAAGTATCCGGTCCTGTACCTGCTGCACGGGATGGGTGGTGACGAAGAGGCCTGGCTGGCATTGGGCCGGACCGCCCAGATCCTTGACAACCTGATTGCCCGGGGAAAAGCCTTGCCGATGATCGTGGTGATGCCGAACGGAAATGTTGCACAGGAAGCAGCACCGGGTGAATCGGACGCGGGTCTTTACAAACCTTCCTTTCAGGTGCCCAATACCATGGACGGCAAGATGGAGGAGACATTCCCTGATATTATCCGGTTTACCGAAAGCAATTACCGGGTTCAGAAGAACAAAGCCGGCAGGGCGATAGCAGGATTGTCCATGGGAGGTTACCACACCTTGCACATCTCGCGCTATTACCCTGACACCTTCGACTATATCGGCCTCTTTTCCGCAGCCATCCTGCCAAACGAAAAAACTGATTCCAAAGTATATGCAGATCTGGATGCCACACTGGCCAAACAGAAAGCTAATGGCTATAAATTGTACTGGATCGGGATCGGCAAGACCGACTTTCTCTATAAGGCGGTATCTGATTACAGGGCCAAACTCGATCGGATGGGAATGCCCTATCAGTACAGGGAGAGCGAAGGCGGCCATACCTGGGCCAACTGGAGGATCTATCTTTCGGAGCTGGCCCAGCTGCTTTTTAAATGATCCTGATTTGAGCTTTTAATTCATACCGGGGGTTCATGAATTACAGATTGACCGTCAGTCTGTCGGCAATCATCCTGGGATTGACAGGTTTTGCCCAGACCCTGCCCCGGCTGGGCAAGGATCCTGTCAGCGAGGTAGTCGCTGCCATGACCCTGAAAGAGAAGGCGCAGACGGTTACCGGAGTCAGCGTGTTCCTGCCCGGTGGCCGGCGGCCGGTTCCGGGTGCTGCGGGCATGACCCGCCCGGTCACGCGTCTGGGCATACCTGCCATGATCCTGGCCGATGGCCCGGCGGGTGTTAGGATCAGCCCTCAGCGACCCGGCGATAAAAGCACATTCTATTGCACGGCTTTCCCCGTTGCCACCCTATTGGCCTCCACCTGGGATACCGGCCTGCTCTGCCGGATCGGCGAGGCCATGGGCAATGAAGCACGTGAGTATGGGGTGGATGTCATCCTGGGCCCGGGGATGAACATCCACCGCAATCCGCTGTGCGGAAGGAACTTCGAATATTATTCCGAAGATCCTTTTGTGACCGGCAAGATGGCCGCAGCCATGGTAAACGGTATCCAATCCCAGGGCGTTGGGGCCTCGGTCAAGCATTTTGCCGCCAACAACACCGAGACTGACCGCACGGCCCTGAACACCCTGATCAGCGAAAGAGCTCTCCGGGAGATCTATCTCGAGGGCTTCCGGATCGCAGTGGAGGAATCGAATCCCCTGACCGTCATGTCGTCCTATAACCTGATTAACGGAGTGTATGCTCCGGAAAGCCCGGAGCTGCTAACCCATATCCTGAGGGACGAGTGGGGTTTTAAGGGACTGGTTGTCTCAGACTGGTACGGCGGCCGGGATCCGGTTGCCATGATGCAGGCGGGTAACGATCTGCTCATGCCCGGAACCCCGATGCAGTGCCGCTCTGTGTACCAGGGAGTCAAAAAAGGCAACCTGGAGCCTGGCATCCTGGATCGGAATGTAGAAAGGATATTGGGTGTCATCCGGCAGACTCCCCGTTTCAAGGGATACGAATACTCCAACAAACCCGACCTGGCAAGCCATGCTGTGTTGGCCCGCCAGGCAGCCGGTGAGGGCATGGTGCTGTTGAAAAACGATAACCAGGCTCTGCCCCTGTCGCCGGGTCCGATCATGATGGCCGTTTTTGGAAAGGCATCTTACGAGATCAATACCGGGGGAGCGGGAAGCGGAGACGTGAACGAGGCATATAGCATATCGCTGGTGCGGGGATTGAAGGAGGCTGGATATACCCTTAATCCTGATCTACTCAGGATCTATTCGGATTATCTGAAAAATAATCCTGATAAACAGCTCCGGAGCCAGCATATCAGGCGCCTGGTCCGGTTACCGGAAAAGCCGGTCAGCCAGGATCTGATTGACCGGGTAGCAGCCGGGTCCGATATAGCATTCATCACCATCGGCCGCACCTCGGGTGAATATGCAGATCGAACCCTGGAGGGCGATTTCAACCTGACCCCTGTGGAGACCGACCTGATCCAACGTGTAACGGAAGCCTTCCGGAAACAGGGTAAAAAATCAGTGGTCATCCTCAATACCGGCGGGGTTGTTGAAACCGCCAGCTGGAAAACATGGCCCGATGCCATTCTCCTGGTCTGGCAGGCCGGTCAGGAGACCGGCCGGGCGATTGCCGACGTGATCACCGGAAAGGTCAATCCCTCCGGCAAGCTGGCGACAACCTTTCCGGTTCGGTATGAGGACGTTCCTTCGGCCAGGAATTTTCCGGGAATACTCAGGGGAGGTGGGACGCGTAAACACCCGCCCGGAATCCTCTCCTTCGTTTTTCCCAGGCCCTCGCAGATCACCTATGAAGAGGGCATTTACGTAGGATACCGGTACTATGAGACGTTCAGGATCCCCGTATCCTATGAATTCGGGTACGGGCTCTCCTATACCACGTTCAGATACGGCGAGCCGATACTGAGCGGAACCCGGCTGACAGATACCCTCCGGATCAGCGTAGAGATTACCAACCAGGGCCAAAAGGCCGGCAGGGAGGTGGTACAACTATATATCTCGGCCCCCGAAGGCCGGCTCGATAAACCCCTATCGGAACTGAAAGCATTTGCCAAGACCCGGTTGCTTTTACCGGGAGAATCCGAAATCCTGACCTTCGAGCTGACGCCCCGCTCACTCGCTTCCTTTGATCCGGAATCCTCCGCTTGGACCACGGAACCGGGAACCTATCTGGTACTCATTGGCGCTTCCTCGCTGGATATCCGGCAATCAGCCGTCTTCACCGTGGATTAGGCCTACCACACCCTGATCCTGAGTTTGCCGGTCTGACCCAGTTCAAAGGGGCCCGGGCCGGGATTTTCGGGATTTCTTTTGCTTCCTGAATAATCCGCGTCAATGGTCATGACCGAACCATCCGGCAGCTCAAAAGCACCTCCTGAAAGAACGGTTGTTCCTAACAGATCCGTGTTTACGAGCTTTCGGGGTTTCCCGGAAAACCATTTCGTGTCGATATTCATTTCCAGCCAGTACCCATCCGCTTCCTTAATCAATTTTATCGCCGGATCCGCGCCCGGGAAGATCGCCGGTTTTCGTTCCTTTTTCGGAGGCTTGGTGTTTTGCAGGTAAACATTTCCGCCCAAAGCCACCGGCAGTTTGGCTTCGTCGAGGCCGGTCAGGTTTCCCTCACCGCAGATCAGGTTGTTATAAACCCTGAGATCACCCACTTCAGTCACCTTCAGGTCGACGACAGCCGTCTGGTGAGGTTTCATGTACGGGGTTACGCGTCCATATTCGGAGCGGAAAACCCAGGTTCCGGTTGTCAGGTTATGGGCAAAAGCCCCTCCGTCCGATTGGTTATCCAGGGCCTGTTTTGACAGCAGGATATTATTCGCTATCAGGAATGGGCCGTGGTTAACTTCCAGAAAGATATCCTGCGCGATATTGTCATGCATCAGGTTATTTGTCACCCGTGCGCCCTGGGCCATCCAGTCGAGCCACAGTCCCCGTATGGTCCGGTAGATGTGATTGCCAGTGATCTCGGTATCGATAGCCCCGTGCAGCTTGATGCCGGCCATTTCCGCTCCCGAGAAGTGGCGGATGACGTGGATATCGTGGATCTCATTCCCCGTGATCGTGCTGAACGAGCAGCCCATGCTTCCCACAATGCCGGTCTGTTCGCAGTGGGAAATATGATTGTTCCGAACGATATGGCCCCCGATATTCCCTCTGGCCCAACCCCTTGCGTGCGCTCTTTCGATTGTTTTCACATATCCTTCAGCCGTGTTGGCCGAGGTGTTGTCGAACTCATCCCCGTGTTTGCCGAGGGAGATGCCCGAACATCTGGAATAGCTGATATCATTGTCCTCAATGATCCATCCCTTGCTCCAGTTAGTCCCGATAAGGCCTACCTGTTCGGCTGTCGGCGGAGCCCAGTTGGTGGCGGCATGGCACATCGTGAATCCCCGGATCGTCAAGAAATCGATATTATTTTTCGAGGGATAGAAAATGGTCCTTCTTACGTTGATCTCCACCAGTTCCCGGTTAGGATCGGCTCCCTTGAACTGGGCCCAGAGGGTAGTAACTTTTTCTCCCACCTGTCCGAACCAGACCGGCTGACCGGCAGCCGGCTTAAGCACTTCATCCAGGCTGGCAGCTTCGAGCAGCCATTCACCGTTCAGGTAAACGGCCCCTGTATGATGCTCCCGTCCTTTCGGCGAGAACCAGTCGCCCGCGATCAGGTCTTTGTAGGGATTGAACGGGCCGAAAAAACTGTTTGGCACAACTGTTTTCCAGGTATCGTTGGCCACTTTTTCCCAACCCTGAACGATTTCTGATCCTTTGATCACGACTTTTTCACCCGGAGCCGCCCGGTAGACTATTCTTCGGGAGTCGGACTCCCCTCCCCGTGGCGGATTGATGTACTCACGATAGGTGCCTTGATGAACCGTGATCAGATCGCCCGGCTGGGCCACCCGGGCCGCCGCGGAGATAGTTCTGAACGGATGCTGCAGGCTCCCGTCGCCGCTGTCGTCGCCACCCACGGAAACATGATATTCCCATCCTTTATCAAGGATTGAAAGATCAGCCTTCTCAATTTTGATGGTCCAGGCATGCCTCGGGTAGGAGAACTTTCCCCGCAAACCGTTCGAGATCGAGTCCGGTATTTCGATCAACGCAATCCCGTCCTGGTTCTCCCAGTTCAGTTCCAGGTTGTATCCCAGGAGAGTGACCCGGGAGCCCCCGGCAGGAAGGATCCGGGAAGATATCCGGTGCGGAGGGTGGGTCTGGCCGTTATTGGCCAGGCTGATCAGGTAAACCGATTCACCCTTGCGTGTGTAGCAAAGCTGTCCCTGGCGGTAAGGAGCCACCGGCCGGGTGCCGTAAATTGCCTCCCCGTTGACCTCAAGCCAGTCACCCATTTCCCGGAGCCGGTCGAGCGCAGCCGGGGCAAACCGGCCATTGGCATCGGGACCGATATCAAGCAGAAGGTTCCCACCCTTGCAGACTATATCCACCAGGATATGGATCAGCTCCCGCGCCGGTTTGTAATAATCCTTTGAATTATAGACCCAGTAATCGCCCATGGTCATGCAGGTTTCCCAGGGATACGGGAGGGCTGTTTCGGATACCCGCTGTTCAGGGGTTTTATAATCCTCCACCGGATCACCATGGCCTCTGGCAACAAAGAGCATCCCCGGCTGATGAGTCCGGGCCATCCGGGCTAATTCGGGAAACTGGTAATCATCGTCTCCGGCGCCGTCGAGCCAGAGGATGTCCAGCGGGCCGTAGCCGGTTACCAGTTCTTTCACCTGGCTATGCATGAAATCCAGGAATCTCTGCCATTTGACAGGATTTTCAACGGATTTATAGTTGGGACCGAACATCCTGAGAGTCGGATAGGCAGGATCCTCATAATCCGTATGGTGCCAGTCAGGCACCGAAAAATAGACACCGGTGTGCATCCCCTCCTTCCGGAAAGCATTCAGTACCGCTTTCGTGATATCCGCGTTGGGGCTGGTATGAAACGGGCAGGACGGGTCGGTTATGCTATACGTGGTTTGCCGGGTCCCGAACATGTTGAATCCGTCATGGCACTTGGTCACGAAAACCAGGTATTTCATACCCCCTTCGCGGGCCGCTTTTGCCCATTCATCAGGATTGAAACCGGTGGGATTGAACGTCTGGTTCAGGTTGATATAATCCCTGCAGAAAAGCTCGAAATTCCTGCCCCGGTCAGTCCAGGCTTTCAGGTCATCGGGCCGGGCCCAATCTCCCCACGGGCTTAAAGGCCAGGCAATCCGGGCATTCCACTGTGTACACGGACCCCAGTGAACAAACAGGCCGAACTTCCAGTCCTGGAATTGTTCCAGCTTTTCCTTCACCAAAGGATCCTGTGCCGTAACGGATGTATGAAATGAAGATAAAACCAATATCCATGATACGAGGAGACAGGTACGTGTTTTCATGTGAATTAGTCTTTAATGCAGCGGATGCTGTTCCCGATTGTCTTATTGTGATAACCCTCCGATACCAGAGTTTCGTAATAACTCAATGAAACATCATACGCCGTGCGGACGGATTGGTTCGACCCGGTTGACGACCAGAAGCCTGCATAATTGCCAACGCTTGGCTGGCCATTGGTCAGCCAGGTACCTGCTCCGGTTCTCCAGCCTCCGGGTAAGGCCGTAAATCCGCTTTGGTTGGTGCCTTCGTTTGGAGTGTTCCAGTGCAAGGTTCCCTCTTCTTTCATTTTTTTGCCTGCCTCGGAACCCAATGTATTGATTAGTGTCTGCCAATCCGCTTCAGAAGGAACATGCCACCCGGCCGGGCAGAGTTCATGAATGTCGGTAGCTGCATACCAGTTATACAGGCGGCCATAAATCCCGATATAGTAAGTATCGTTGTTATAAAAAGTGAACGCTCCCGATGTCAAATTCTTCCATGCCCCATCTTCAACCACATTGGGGATTTCGGTCCCATCCCTGTATCTTGTTGTTTTCAGGTTTTCCGCCATCCATTCCTGCTCTCCGATCACGACAACGGGGTAAATATTATTGTCAATGTCCTTAACGACCCTGTAGGTTGTATTGACAGACACACTGGTAGATGGATTGGAATAGATTTCGTTTTTTCTGGCCCGGACCCGGTAATAGTAGATTTTTGCGGTGTCAATGCCCGTGTCTGCATATTCCGCTGTATTGGCGGCAACCTCTCCAATTTTTTCATAGCCGCTGCTTTCCACTTCCGAGCGCTGAACCTCAAACCCGGTTTCCGTGCTTGAATTGTCGTTCCAGGTCAACCTGACCTGGTTCAGGAGCGGCTTATAAAGGGCTCTCAGGTTGGATGGGGCGGGCAAATAATTGCAATTCACGTTAACGATGGCCGTACTGAACATCCACATCGAACCGCTTGACATCATCAGGAATATATTACCGGTCCCTCCGTTCAATTTTGTTATGGATACCTGGAAGGTACCCTCCCCCTTTGAAATCGTGCAACTTTCGGTAGGGGTACCCGTTTCAACGGTTCCTCCCCAGCCCATGTCAATAATCGCATGATCGAAGGTGGATAATTTATAAGTTCCTGAACAATAATACGTTCCATTCATCTGATTGGAAACGCTTGCATTCTCCGGGCCTACCAGGCAGGTGACGGTGATCCAATCCTGTCCGGGAACGCCATAACCGGATTCATAATGGTCAACCTGACTGCAAAACTCAATGGGATAGCCCGAACCATCTCCACAACGTTGTTTATCACCGCCTTCCTTATCACAACCGGCAGCGATCAAGACAACAGCAAACAGCGCGGAGTAAAGACCCGGCCTGTGCCATAGTTGTTTGTTCATGGGTTTTCGCAATTAAATAAATGACTATAAATAGATTTTGGCAATAATTAATAAATCTATTACTATTTGGCATTAAGATCAAAAACATTGGCTTCTTTTCGATCCGCCATTCCTGCGGACCGGGGATTTCAGTAACTTGTTCACGGAAAAATCAAAGCAAACCGAATATGCTTTCGTATTCTGCTCAATTTGCCCTTTTAGCCATTGATCCGGTAACGGGCAGGCTTTTCCCTGTTCCGGATCAGGTACTTGACCTGACTCTGGCCGGAGCCTTGTTATTTGACGCCTCATTCAGAGGGCTGATCAATGATGACTGGCGGCAACTGGAAGTTCTGAAGCCGGCCGCTACCGGGAATGCCGCGATGGATGAAGTGATCCGGTGCCTCCTGGTTGTTGAGGGGTCCATCCCCCTGGATCAGGCGATCGCCCTGGCTGCTGCTCACGGATCGACGTTGCGCCGGATGGTATGGGATTCACTGCATACCCAGGGATTATTGATCCGCTTGAAAAAAGAGATTGTGACCGGCCAGCGTAAACTTGAGCGTGTTTCGCCCAACCTGCCGCAGGTGGTTGCCATTCATAAGAACATCAGGGATGCGATCCTGCAGGACGCTGTGCCTGATTCAGCCGTTCCTCCGCTGATCAGCCTGATGGTCGCCGGAGGGTTGACCCAATACATCCTGAAACCGGATGAAGCGGAACGTCACAGCCAGAAGATCAACTGGTTGGCCGGCATGGAATCGCTCGGAAGGGAGATCATCCATTCGGTCGGGCTTCTGGAATCGGCTGACCTGGAGGAGAGAGCCGCAAAAGTGATCGGGTTGCGCCACGATGAACCGGGTACCTTTGCGGGGGGGATGGATGCTGTCCTGACCTCCCTGAGTTATCTCTACAAGGAGACCGGGATGAAGCACAGCCGCAGGCTCATTGCCAATTTCAACCAGTTCGGGGGATTTGAGTGCCCGGGATGTGCCTGGGGCAATCCCGATAAAAACCGGTCCCATTTCGAGTTCTGCGAGAACGGTGCCAAAAACGTGAGTGCCGAAGCAACAACCAAACGGGTCACTCCTGAGTTTTTTGAACAATGGTCCATAAAGGACCTGCTCCTTACCCCGGGTTACTGGCTCGAACACCAGGGACGCCTGACCGGCCCCATGATCCTGGAGGAAAACGCAATCCATTACAAACCCATTGCCTGGGATGACGCATTCGGGGTTATAGCCGGAGAACTCAATTCCTTAAGCGATCCGGATGAGGCGGTTTTCTACGCGTCGGGGCGGAGCTCCAATGAAGCAGGCTTTCTCTATCAGCTGCTGGCCCGTTCGCTGGGCACCAATAACCTTCCCAACAGCTCCAACCTCTGCCATGAGCCTTCAGGCAAGGCACTCATGCTGAGCCTGGGCCACGGGAAAGCCAGCGTAACGCAGGATGATTTTCCGAAAGCGGGAGCCATTTTCTTGTTCGGTAACAACCCGGGATCAAACCACCCCCGGATGCTGACTTCCCTGCAGAAAGCCGCCCGGAACGGGTCCAGCATCGTGGCTGTCAACCCGATGCCGGAAGCCAGCCTGATGAGCTTTGCCGATCCTCAGAAAGCCGGATCCTATCTGGGTAGGCAGACCGCACTGGCGCGATGTTACCTCCAGCCCGTGATCAACGGGGACATGGCCCTGGTCAGGGGCATCGTCAAGGCTGTTCTCGAGATGGAAGAGCACAGGGGCAACATCCTGGATCATGAGTTCATCGGGAAATACACCTCCGGATTTGAAGCGTACAAAGAGATCGTGACTGACACCAGCTGGAAGGAGATTGTTGAGACCAGCGGAGTGGAGAAGAACAAGATCCTGGAAGCAGCGCATATCTACTGTGAGGCTAAGGGGGTGATAGCCTGCTGGTGCCTGGGGATCACCCATCACCGGAATGCCATCGACACCATCAGGGAGATCGTCAACCTTCTCCTGTTCAGGGGAAATATCGGCAAACCGGGGGCGGGAGTCTGTCCGATCCGCGGGCACAGCAACATCCAGGGCCTGCGCACCGCGGGAGTGGGAGAAGACATGCCCGTCTCCTTCCTGGAGGCACTCGAAAAGCAGTTCCCCATCAAGGTGCCACGGACGCCCGGACTTAGCGTTGTGCCGGCCGTGAAAGCCATGGCTGAAGGTAAAATCAAGGTCCTGGTCTCTCTCGGGGGCAACCTCGCATCAGCCGTTCCCGACACGGCTTTCACCGAGCAGGCTCTGCGGCGCTGCCGGCTGACGGTCATGATCTCCACCAAGCTGAACAGGAGCCACCTGGTCACCGGGACACGGGCTCTCATCCTGCCTTGCCTGTCGAGAACTGAGGAAGACATCCGCAACCAGGTCATGCATTTCGTTACCGTCGAGGACACGATGGGCAAGATCGGTTTTTCGCGCGGATGCCTGCCACCCGCTTCATCCAATACCCGGAGCGAGGTGGCCATCATAGCAGGAATCGGAGCTGCTGCTACAGGTGGCAAGGGGATCGATTGGAAGAAATTTGAAAATGATTATGAATCGGTCAGAACCGCTATATCCCAAACGGTCCCGGCCCTCCGCAATCTGGATAAAATGGCCCGGACCGGGGAAGGCCTTTATCTCGATAATCCATTGAGGGAAAGGATCTTCAGAACGACTGATTCACTGGCCCGGTTTAGTGCTCATCCGTTGGAACAGGTAACGGCGGCAGACGGGGAACTTTTGTTGATGACCATCCGGAGCCACGACCAGTACAATACTTCCATTTTCGGACTGAACGACCGCTACAGGGGGATCAGCTATGAACGGCGGGTACTTTTCATGAACAGCGAGGATATGGCCTGGAGAAATATCGAGCCTGAACAACAGGTCGAGATCATCAGCCGGTATGACGGCCAGGAGAGAAAACTGACAGGCTACCACGCCATTCCTTACCCGATCCGGCGGGGCTGCGTGGCCGCTTATTTCCCTGAAGCCAATGTCCTTACATCGATCAATGAAGTCTGCGAAAGCTGCCAGACCCCGGCTTACAAAGAGATCAGGGTGACGGTTGGCAGGGCGGGGACAGCTCTGTAAGCCTTCGATGTGTGTTTTTCTGGTTTACCTTTAATCATTAAAAATAAAAAGCTGGTGTACAACGATAACCGGTAAGATAAGATTCGCCATGATAAAAGAGAAAACTTAAAATCTAACTATCTAAGATCCATGGAAAATCGAACGGTATCCATAAAAGAAAAAGCTATTCTTTTAGTACTATTAGTCTTTATTATTGGATGCAAACAAAGAAATATTGAAAGTTCTACTACATCTCCTAATCAGCTTGTTGCCAGTTTGAACAACCAAGATACATCTAGTGTAGACCTTCCTATAAAGTTTATGGATGTTGCCGTAAAATGTGATAAAATTGACTCAATAAAAGTTGATGATTTTATAGATACAATCCTCACTGTTAAACTTGAAACCGGTGACAATTTTTTAATTGGCAGGATTGACAAAGTATACATTCTAACCGACAGGATAGTGGTGTTCGATCAGAATCTCGCACAGGCCATTTTTGTTTTTGATTTATCTGGAAAGTTTATCAATAAGTATAACAAGCGAGGATTAGGCCCCGGAGAGTACGTCGCCCTTAATGATTTAGCAGCATCTAGCGATAGTATTTTTGCTTTAATCAACAACAGTGCTATTTTATGCTTTGATAAAAACTTAAATCTGACTCAGACTGTAAAGTTAGATTGTTGGGCAAGTTGTCTGGCAAAAGACGTTAACTCTAGCGGTTTTATCATTAACGGAATAACACCTGAAGGAGATTATGCCTATTGCAATTCAACTGGTAAATCTTTGAAGCACTTTTTAAAAAATCACAATTCAGGAAATATTTTTGGAATGCACAATTATTCTGTTGTCAATAAAAGCAATTTGTTCTATCATCCCTTATTGGACACTGTCTATTCAATAGGCCAAAACAAATGTACACCCGTCAGGTTCTTTTGCCGTGACAAGTCAAAAGGTTACTTTTCCTACTTCGAAACTAATCATACTATTTTCTTCAGGAATAATATGCGCTGGCTCTATAAAAATAAAATATCGAATCAGGAATATTGGGTCAATTTCCATACCACATCCTCAAAAAGCCTGATTTTTTCACATTACTATATTGATGGTATCTATAAAGAATTTTTTATTTCTTCATTGGATCCCGCATACATCTTTAGTGAAACAGCCATGAAATTCAGTGATAATTTTATCAATGAAATAAGAAAAGAAGTAACTATCGATTCAAATCCGATCATCTTATTTACCAAATTCAAGTGAGCTAATGAAATGAAGCGATAATCAATGAAGAAGATCCTGCTGAGTGATTATGCCTCGGATATCAGGTTTATACCTCTGGAGACCCGGAATAAATGTCTGGTAGACGTTGTGTTACAGGTAGTTTCAGATACAGGCCATATCTATCTTCGTGACCGAAGCAATCAGTTTGGAGGATTCTACTGGGATAAAGACAAGAGATTTGTTCTGCCCATGAATAATTGTGCAGATGAAACCTACTACTCGATCATCAATGCACAAGATTTCATAGGGAATTTTTCAAAGTCCTATCCGGAAATGTGTAAAAAGATAAGGATTGACGACAATCCCGTCATCCTAAAAGCTATAATAAAATAAAAGGCTAAGCCTCATAAAAGAAAAGCCCCACCTGTCCGGTGAGGCTCTATGCTTTATTGAGGTAAGCGCTTTTATTTATTCTTTTTCGGGAACGGGGGAATCGGTGGAACCACCTTCGTAAAGGTTTTCAGTTCTTCTTTGATCACTTCGATGGCTTTATCCAGTTGCCTGTCTATCCCCTTGTACTCCTCATAAGGATCATTGTCCACGACGATATCCGGATCGACTCCGTAACCTTCGATCACAAAACCGCTTCCGTCAGCGGCATACGGAGCAAAAGCGGGTATGATGGATGATCCCCCGTCTATACAGGGGATGGCCCCGCTGTATCCTACCACGCCACCCCAGGTGCGCACGCCGATGATTTTACCCAGCTGTTTCTGCTTGAACCTATAGGGGAAAAGGTCGCCGTCCGAAGCCGAATAACGGTCGATCAGCATGACTTTCGGGCCGGTCAGCGTACCACCCGGGTTGACCGATCCTTCAGCCTGGTTCCGGCTCATGTTGGCATAGGTGATCTCCCTTTCCAGCCTCTCAATGATCATCGGCGAAACGTTGCCTCCGCCATTGCCCCGGTCATCGATGATCAGCGCTTTTTTGGTAAGCTGGGGATAATAGTGTTC
The DNA here is from genome assembly GCA_964547475.1 of uncultured Porphyromonadaceae bacterium. GTDB lineage: Bacteria > Bacteroidota > Bacteroidia > Bacteroidales > UBA12481 > UBA12481. The sequence continues at coordinate 27,480 of CAZJNQ010000009.1, read as the reverse complement.
CACAAACTCATTGAGCCCGTAGGACGACATGTCAGGGACGTGTATATACCCGACCTCCCCGTTGGTGGCCTCTGACACTTTCCTGATATTGTCCTGTACCCAGTTGTAATAGTACAACGGGGATTCATCGGCAACCGGCTTGATGAGCACCTTGCGCGCCTGGGCAGCGTCAGCCGAGGCGGATACCGTCAGCTCGACGATCTGGTCGGCTTTACCGACCAGGAGTTGGTAAGGATCTGTCAGCCCTTTTACGGATTCCCCGTTGACCGCAATCAGGTATTCGCCTTCCCTGACGTCCGCTCCATTCGATGTGAGCGGGGACCGTTCACTGGTATTCCAGTTGGCCGCATCCAGTATCTTGCCGAAGCGGAAGTAGCCGCTTTTATCTGATTCGAGCCTGGCACCCAGCAGCCCCAGGCCGATCCTTTCAGGCATGGGCCGCGGACCGTTGTTGATATAAGCATGGCCCACGTTCAGTTCGCCTTGCATTTCCCCGATGATGTAAGTCAGGTCGCTGCGATGCCTGACAAAGGAAACCAAAGGCTTGTACTTGTCGCGGATGCCTTCCCAGTTGACTCCGTGCATGCCGGGATCATAAAAGAAGTCACGGTAGCGTCTCCAGCTTTCGTCATAGATCTGCTGCCACTCGGCCTGTTTGTCCACCATCACGGTCATGCCCTTCAGGCTGACCGTTTCATCGAGGGTCACCTTGCCTGAAGGGATATCGATGACGCTGTACTTGTTCCCCTGGGCAACCAGCATCTTTTTCCCGTTCGGGCTAAGTTTGTAAGACAGGCCGCTTCCCAGGTCGGTCTCCTTTTTCTTTTCCAGATCGAAGTATTTGAATTGGGAACCCTGGCTCGTCGAGGAGCTGAACTGGTAATAGATCCGGTTGTTGATCCCTTCGATGTTATAATAGTTGCCGGCAGGCACCGGAAGTTCGATGATGCGTCCATAGAGAATGCCGGGATCGATGCTGACCGAATCCTTCTTGTCCTCTTTCTTCGCTTTTCCGGCCGTGTCGGAAATGACCACCTCGTCATTTTTCAGGGCCAGCGGGGAAGGAACTTTCTTATCCAGCGGAACCAGGTAAAGCTTGTTCATGTCGCGGTAAGCCGTATTGAATTCCGTGCTTGAATAAACGGGATTAAAGGTCCTGGCCGAGACGAATACCAGGTACTTGCCGTCGCGGCTGAAGCTAGGGGAACCGGAATCGTACCATTCATCGGTAACCTCATACTTTTCCCCTTTTTCAACTGAATAAAGGCAAACCTTGCTGAATGCTTTTTCCTGCCGCTCGTAGGCTATCCATTTACTGTCGGGTGACCAGTCAAAAGACCCGATCGGGCTGAATTTTGATTTGTCGATCAGGGTTTTATGCAAGCCATCGGCATCGATCAGCCAGAGCTGGAATTTCTGGTCGAAATAGACGATCTTCTTGCTGTCGGGAGACAACAGGAAATTGAAAATATAGGTATCGGCCTTTTTGGTGACCTGGAAATCTTCCTTTTCACCTTTCGGATCCATCAGCCAAACTTCAAAATCCCCTGAACGGTCGGACAGGACGGCAATCTGCTTTCCATCCGGCGACCAGGCGGCATTCCGTTCATGGACGCCCGAGGTCTTCGTCAGATTCACGGTGATGCCTTCCTTAACCGGGACGTTGAAAATCTCACCGTGAGCTGAAGTGACCAGGCGCTCGCCGTTCGGCGACAGGGCCACATCGCGGACCTGGCCCGATAAATCCATGAGTTCATTCCGGTTGTAATTGGAATCGTTCAGTATCCTCACCGGGATCTTTTTAACCTCCCCGGTGGCGATCACATACTGCCAGAGATATCCGCCCTTCTCGAACACGACCGACTGGTTCCCGAGGGACGGGAACTTGATGTCATAATCCTTGAAATCGGTCACCTTTTTGGTGGTTCCCGTCTTGATGTCATAAGCGAACAGGTTCATCACGCGGTCGCGGTCCGACAGGAAGAAAATCGTGTTTCCGGACCACATCGGGATTATATCCTGATGAGGATTGTTGGTGATGTTTTCCGTTCTGCCGGTCTTGAAATCAAAGATCCAGATCTCATCGGCCATTCCGCCCTCGTAATATTTCCAGGTCCGGAATTCCCTGAAAACCCGGTTGTAGGCCAGCTTGGTTCCGTCGGGCGAATAGCAGTTGAAACCGCCAACCGAAAAGGGAAGTTCTTCCGACAGGCCGCCTTCGGCGCTAACCTTGAACAGTTGTCCTTTGAAATCGTTGAACGATTGTTTCCTCGACCGGTAGATGATGTTCTTTCCGTCCGGGGTCCAGCCCATGACAATATTGTTGGGGCCCATGCGGTCACCCATGTCATCGCGGCCGAGGGTCGCTGTATAGGTCAGCCTGACAGGCACGCCGCCTTCCGACGGCATGATGAAAACCTCCGTGTTGCCGTCGTACTGACCGGTGAAAGCTATGGTTTTCCCGTCAGGGGAGAAACGGGGAAAGGATTCGTAACCGATATGGGTGGTCAGCAGGCGGGCGGTCCCGCCGGTGGCTTCAACCGTGTACAGGTCACCGCCATAGGAGAACACTATCTGGTTGTCATAAATGGCCGGAAATCTCAGAAGCCGGGCCTCATCCTGTCCCTGCGAAGGAACCATGCCCTGGAGCGACAGGGCAAACAGTATCGCACTGGTAAAATGTAAAAATCTCATATTGATCCGTTTAAATTAATGATTGGCAATCCTGGTTCTGGTATAAAGGTAAAGGATTGATTCTTGAATTCCCGTACCTTCACGAAGTAAATCAACTGCTTAACAACATGTCTGTTAAAAAGATCACTGTCCTGTTCATCCTGCTGCCAATCAGTTTATTGAATGTTCGTCCACAAAGTCCGGCCGATTATGCCGATCCGCTGGTCGGCACTTCCAATTCCCGGTGGATGCTCGGGCCCTATGCCTGCGTGCCGTTTGGCATGGTGCAACCGGGGCCCGACAACCAGACAACCGGTTGGATGGCCGGGTACGAGTACTCGATCAGCAACGTCACCGGTTTCAGCCACCTGCATGCCTGGACCATGGGCGGACTGATGATCATGCCCGCTGCCCAGGACCTGGTGGTCACAGACGGAGCAACCGACGATCCTTACCGGGGAGCCGGCGCAGGCTATCATTCGAGGATAGGGAAGGAAAGCGAAAAAGCCTCTCCGGGTTATTATGCGGTCGATCTGTACGATGCTTACATGAGGGCCGAAATGACCGCCTCCACGCATTGCGGCTTTCTCCGTTTCACCCTCGACCGGGATACGGACTTCAGGATCCTGGCCGACCTGGCATTCCCGTCGGAATACAATTTCACGCTCGATTCCGCCACGATTACCCGGGTAAGCGATTCGGAGATTGAAGGATTCGCACACTGCCAATCCTCCTCCTGGAATCATTACACACTCTGCTTTGTCATCCGGTTCAGTAAGCCCTTTTCCAGCTTCACCGGGTGGACCCCGGATGGCATGGTTGCCAATGCCTCCAGCCTCACCGGGAAAAAGGATGCCGGAGCTTTCGTCACTTATACCGGCCGGAAGGGCGATGTGCTCATGATCCAGACCGGGTTGTCGCTGGTCGACCTGCAGGGAGCCCGGAACAACCTGAAAGCCGAGATGGATCCCTTCAACTGGGATTTCGTTGCCGCGGTGAGCAGCGCCCGGGAACAGTGGAATCAAGTGCTGAATGCGGTTACGGTCGAAGGCGGATCGGAAGAAAACAAAAAGAAATTCTACACCAACCTGTACCGGGCCTATTGCGCCAAGCAAACCTGGAGCGATGCCGACGGACGCTATCGGGACCCGATGGAGGTCATCCGGAAAGCCCCGGCTGGGACCTGCCTGTACGGCGGTGACGCCTTCTGGAACAGCTTCTGGAACCTCAACGGGGTATGGGCCCTATTGACTCCCGATATCCTGAATAACTGGGTGGTCACCGAACTCGAACTGTTTAAACATACCGGCTGGACCTCCAACGGGCCTACCGGACTGGAGATGTCGGGCATCATGGAAGTATCGCACGAGATCAGCCTGATGGTCGGAGCCTATCAGAAAGGGATCCGGAAATATGATCCTGATGAACTCTACCGGGCGGTAAGGCACACCGTCGATCAGCAGGGTTTCGTGCTGAAACCCCATTCGGGGCTGGCCGGGAACATGTTCCAGGACACCTATAAACGGCTCGGCTATGTACCCTATGAAATCGGTCCGGTGTGTCAAACCCTGGACTATGCCTATGACGACTACTGTGTGGCCCAGATGGCTCTCGCCCTGGGTAAAACAGACGAATATGAATTCTATCTGAAACGCTCGGAAAACTGGCGTAACCTGTTCCATCCTGAGCTGAAATGGTCGGTCCCGAAAGACAGCCTGGGCCGGTGGCTTCCTGGTTATACCCCCTTCTCGGCACAGCACTGGATCGAAGGGAACGGCTGGGAATACTCGTTCTATGTGCCTCACAATGTTCCCGGGCTGATTGACGCGATGGGCAAAGATCTGTTTAACAAAAGACTGGAAGAGGGATTTGAAAAATCTGAAAAATACTCTTTCGCGGCCCATGCGTTGGACCGGACCGAAGGCCAGACGGCTGAGTTTTACATCAATCACGGAAACGAGGTGAACATGCAGCCGGCCTGGCTGTTCAACTATTCGGGAAAACCCTGGCTCACCCAGAAGTATGTAAGGAAAATACTCGATTCCTTTTATGGCAGCGATCCCTATCATGGCTGGGAAGGTGATGAAGACGAAGGCCAGATGGGCGGTTGGTTTGTGATGAGCGCCCTGGGTCTTTTCCAAATGGACGGAGGCGTCATGGCCGATCCGTTGCTGGATCTTTCCACTCCCCTCTTCGAAAAGATGACCATCCGGCTCGATCCGGAATACTATCCGGGGAAACAGTTTGAGATCATCTGCAGGAATTACAGCCCGGAGAATATATACATACAATCCGTTTACCTGAACGACAAGAAACTGGACCGGCTGCAGATCCGGTTTTCCGACATCACCCGGGGCGGAAAGCTGGTGTATTCATTGACCAACCAACCGGATGATTAAGCGGGAATGGACCCCGCATCCTTCGACTTGAGTTTCAATTCATAATCCCTGACCAGTAATTCGGTGGAGAGGTTGAGTCGTTTTGACAGGTTCCGGATCATCTCTAAAGTAAGTTTTCTCTTATGATTGAGGACTTCAGATACCCGATTCTTACCTCCCATCTCGTCAATTAAATCGACCTGTTTAAGATTCATCTCTTCCATTCGGATCCGGATAGCTTTTATCGGATCCGGCTCTTCCATTTCGAAATGCTTTTCCTCATAATCCTCTATCAACAAGGCTAATACATCTACCTCATCGCCCTGGGGCGTTCCAGCAGGTGCGTCAAATAACAGATCCAACCTCTTTAGGGCTTGCTGATATTCTTTCTCGTTCTTGATCAACTTGACTTCCATAAGACTATTCAAATGGTATTAGCATCGATTCTTTCATATTCCTTATGTGTTCCTATAAATCGGATAAATATCCATTGCTTCTTAAAATTTATCCGGGCCACTAACCGATAGGAGCCACCCTTTATATTGAAAACCACCCTTCCGTTCTTAAGAATGCTGACTGTCCCATACCTTTTCTTGATATCTCCCGGTGTTCGCCAGTCAGATTTCATTACCGCATCATACCAAACAAGAAGGTAATCCTTTGAACCAGGGTGTTTTAATCAAAACCTATGAAGAACACTTTTCGCAAACAACCTCTTCATGTTATAGGCAACAAAAATAGTCCATAATTCCCAATTGTGGAACTTTAATCAAGTAATAAAGTTCCTAACACAGAATATAGATGAGCGTTAAGGCAGAAAAAGGAAAAAAAGATCTTGTTTTGTGTATTATTTTAATCCAGATAAGCCACCCGGTTCATCTCATCCAGGGTGGTGAGCGGATGGTCCGGTTTCAGGTGCCGGGCCAGGAATTTCCAGATATCGAGGCGGATCTCGCGGGCCGCACGGGTGTCCATCCGGTCGAAGGAGTGGCCGCCGGGCATTGATTCAAAGATTTTGTATTCGAATTTCTTGCCCTCTGCCTTCAGGCTTTTGATCAGGTGTTCCACCTCCAGCACATTCACATCCTCATCGATGGTGTTGGTGTGTATCAGGAGCGGCGTGTCCTTCATCTTCTGAACGTTCCAGGCCGGTGATCTGCGCCGGTATTCATTTACGTTTTCGTCAGCCGTTTTGCCGATATGATAGTCGGCTGAATAGAGATCCCGGTATTCATCATCCTTGTAACCCATCCGGGCCACCAGGTCGCTGACCGGAACCCCGGCAAAAGCCGCCTGGTAGTGATCGGGATGATCGAAAATGTTCATGAGCGAGATCAACCCTCCATGGCTCCAGCCGATGATCCCCACCCGGTTCTTGTCGACAAAGGGATAGTTGTCGAGCATGAACTGGCGGCTGTAATCCACATCCTCCACTTCCAGGCCGCCATAGTCGATCTTCCGGTAGAAGCCCTCTCCGTATCCGGTGCTTCCCCGGTATTCAGCAGCCACCACCACATAGCCCTGGGCTACCATCTCCCGCACAATGTGTGTGTAATAGGTGGTGAAACTGGCATGAACCCCGCCATGGGCAAAAACAAGGAGCGGGTATTTTTTCCCGGGATCAAAATCGACGGGAATGAATACATAAGACCAGAACTTAACCGGATTCCCGGCGCCCTGAGCGGTCGGGTTGGCCTCTTTGGCAAGCGGAGGACCATACATGAAGACCTTATCCACAATGGCCACATCGCCCAGCTTATCCTGCCAGGCCAGGTCATCAATCCCCTTTTCGATCACATCCAGGCGATGCTGGAGGCTTTCAAACTGTTGCAGGAGCTGATTCAGCTTGTCGTTGAAGACATTTTCCTGGGCTCCGGCGGGCAGCACGGCCCATCCTGCCAGCAGGAAGGCCATCGGAAAAATGAATGCGCGTATTTTCATGATAATTAAAGTAATCCACGTACACCAAAGATAATTAATCGGCCGGTACATCTGCCGGCCGACGGATCACTTCAACCATTTGTCAGAGATGGCGGAACAGGTGGCGTCCGGCTTCATCGCATCGGGAATCGCCTGGTGGAAAAGGGTATCCCTCCCCGGGTGCTTTTTTTTTCTGTATTTTTATTCCTGCTAACATTAACCTGATGAAGTCCTTCTGTTTCATGATAAAAACACTTTTACCAACATCAGGTTCCAGCATTTTGAGCCGGCATCCTCTTTATTTGCTTGCTTTGGGCGCCTGCCTGATGGGCTGCCACCCATCCCAACCGGTAAAGAAAACCGCACTGACGCTTTATGTTTCTACCTCCGGGAATGACAATTGGTCGGGTAAACTCAGTCAACCCAACAGCCGGAAGAGCGATGGTCCGCTGGCCACCCTCGAGGCGGCCCGGAATGCCATCCGCGGGTTGAGAGCAACAGGCGTCCTGCCCAAGGGGACTATCATGGTGCAAGTGCAGGGAGGTTTGTACGAACTGGCCCGGCCCCTCGAGCTGAGCACCGGCGACGGAGGGAACGATTCCCTGTCCCGTGTGATCTACATGGGGGAACCCGGTGCGGAAGTCCGCCTGTCAGGTGGCAGGATGATCTCAAACTGGAAAGCGGTTACCAGCCCGGAGGTACTGAACCGGTTGAGCCCGGGTGCCCGCGATAAGATTGTCGAGGCAGACCTCCGAGCGACAGGTATTACCGGTTTCGGTTCGCCCGGAGGCAACGGCATGGAACTTTTCTTCAACGACCAACCCATGTGGATATCCCGGTATCCCAATAAGGGTTTTGTAAAGATTGTCGGATTATATAATGAAGATCCCGTTGACGTCCGCGGAACGAAAGGGGATTACAAAGGAAAATTCAGATATGACGATCCGCGGCTTTCCCTATGGCAAGCCGAGAAAGATGCCTGGGTCCATGGTTACTGGTTCTGGGACTGGAGCGAGGAGCGTCATAAAATAGCCCGTATCGATACCCTGAACAACACCATCGAGGTTACCCCTCCCTATCACCGGTACGGATACCGGCTCGGTCAATGGTTTTATGGATATAACCTGCTCTCGGAAATTGACGAACCGGGCGAATACTATATCGACCGCGAACAGGGGATCCTCTATTTCTACCCGCCTTCCGATGTTCAGGAGGGTCAGAGCATGGTATCGGTGATCCCCACGATCATCACCCTGGATGATGTTTCCAATGTCACGGTCCAGGGAATCACCCTGGAAGGTTCGCGCGAAGCCGTTATCAGGATGAATCAATGCGAAAACTGTGTGGTCGACGGGTGCATATTGCGTAACGCGGGAGACTGGGCCGTGACGATCACGGAAGGGAAAAACTCGGGAGTCACCGGGAGCGAGATCTACCAGGTTGGCGGCGGAGGGGTGAGGATCGAGGCAGGGGATCGTAAAACCCTGGTCTCGGCAGGTTGTTATGTCGATAACAACCATATCCATCATACGGCCCGGACAAAGAGAGTCTATTACCCCTGCGTTTCCCTCTATGGCGTCGGCAACCGTGTCTCGCACAACATCCTGGCCGAGGTGCCCCATATGGCGGTCTATTTTAACGGCAATGACCACCTGATCGAATACAATGAGATCTACGACGTCTGCTATGAAACGAACGACGCCGGTGCCATTTATGCCGGGCGCGACTGGACCATGCGGGGCAATATTATCCGTTTCAATTACCTGCATGACATTACCGGATTTGAAGGGAAGGGCTGTGTCGGTCTTTATCTCGATGATGCGTTTGCGTCAGCGGAGGTCACCGGTAACATTTTTGAAAGGGTGACCCGTGCCATGATGATCGGAGGAGGAAGGGACAACGTAGTGGTCAACAACATCTTTGTCGACTGCGTTCCCTCCCTTCACATTGACGGCAGGGGGTTAAACTGGATGGTTTACCACATCGATGACTGGCTCAAGGAAGAAAAAGAGCAGGGAACGATCCTGGGTATCGCTTATAATAAGCCTCCCTACAGCACCCGCTACCCGAAGCTCATCAACATCATCAACGACGAACCGTATGCACCGAAAGGAAACCTCATCGCCTGCAATATTTGCCTGGGCGGCAACTGGGACAAGCCCGCCGGTTTCTGGAATGTGTCCATCGAGGGGGTTGCCCGGCCCTATCTGTCGATGGAAAACAATATCGTATCCCCGACCTCGGAGGTTGAAGACCCGGCATCGAACGGACTGTTGATCGTTGATCCGATGTTTGTGGATCCGAAGGACCCGCTGAAGGCAAAATTCCAATTGGCTCCGGGTTCACCGGCCCTGGAGCGGGGATTCAAACAGATACCTTTTGAAAAGATCGGGCTGATCAAATCCGAGCCCATCCGGAATCAGTAAGACAACTCCTTCGGGCTGGATTCCCCGGTACTGGCAGGGGGCCGGGTACCGGCTTCAATATTTCGGCCAGAATTCAACGGTCAGGATCGGGATACTGGAGGTGTTGTAATTGACCGAGACCAGATGAACCTCCTCCCAGACGTTCCAGGGTTCTCCGCTGAACTTATTCCGCCGGATAACCACATTTTTAACGACACTGGCGGCACCTGGCCCTCTTATCTCGAAATAGATCAGATTTCCCAGTGTATGGTCGTACTGCAGGTTGTTCAGCTCGATCTGGTAAACCACACTGTCGGTTTGAATGGTGTTATGCATGATCTGATAGCCCGTCAAAGAGTTGATAGTATTCCCGTCAGCAGACATCTCTACCTTGATTTTTCCAAGGGTTTGTGACCGCTCCCAATCGTAGTATCCGGAGCCAAACTGACTGAAGGTGAAATCAAAGCTGTTACCCGTCCAGGCAAGGGAGTATTCACCCGGCTGGAAAAACAGAAACTGCGCTATATTGAGATTGGAACTCCACCAGGTGTTGCTGAAGGTAAAATCAGCACCAAAAATGAGGCTGACCCTGTCGGCAGCTTTTAACTTTTCAAGGAGGCTGGAAGTGATGGTCGCCAGGGCACTCTTGTAATTGATCGACTGATTGGTGGCATTATCGAACAGTTCGACTCCGACGCCAAATTCTCCCTCTTTGGTAAAGGTGTGCGTCACCGTGCTGTCGTTGATTTTTGTAACGTTCTGGCTTTCATCGCCAAATCCCCAGACGAATTTATAATTGGCCGGTAACTCTCCATTGGTACGTGCCGTGAAGGTATACTCCCGGTTGATGTTTCCGTATAAATGTTCCGGCTCAATAAACAGGGTTTCGTACTGGTTCTTGATTTTTGCGTTTCCCAAAGCCTCGGCTACTTCTTTGTTTTCCGCATTATCGTACAGTTTGACCTGGATGATATAATCGCCCGGGTATTCATACTTGTGTTGCACAGTGCTGTCATTTATTTTCGTGACCTCCGGAGTGTTATCGCCAAAGTTCCAGACAAATTTGGAGCTGGCCGGCAAGCCACCATTGGTCCTTCCGTATAAGGTATATTCCTGGTTGGTGACCCCTTTTAATGGATCAGGATCAATGCTGAGAATTGAATAATTGATATTCAGCCATTTAAAGTCGACAAATGTCTCTTGACTCCTTTTCTTACTGTGGAGATAAAAACCAAGCAGATTCTTGCCAGGTTTCAGGTTTATCCGGGCCACGCCACCGTTAGCGCTAGTGCCTGCTGCAACAGGATTACCCGTAATATCAACTACATCAAATAGCTGCAGGTGATCAGTGAAGGAAATATAACTTTCGCACCCGCTGGATTGACAAACCACATCAATGTCATTCTTATCAACATATTTATCATTCTCTAAAGGAGGGCCGTCCGGTGAATCCAGGTAAAACTGGTATCCCGGAAACCGGTCATTTCCGATAGTTCCCGCTTCAACCTCCGCCCATCGACGGGAAATCTGTTCCCAACTGATATATGCTGTTTTTGCAAAATATCCGATGGCGTCAAATAGGGTGGTTGCAGTATCAACCTTAGCTGAAGACGGATATGGGACAAAATCCCCATTCACGAAATCAATGGTTCTGACACTGACAGCCGCCGTGTTCGGATCCCGGTTATTCGGGAAATTCGGATCCGCAATATACAGTTTTCCTTCACTGACATTGATTTTATAGACGATCACGGCATGACCGCCGTAATTGGGCGTTGTCTTGTATATCAGGGCAAGTTGAGGCTCCCCGGTGAGCAGCATGGAATATTCAAAGGCATACCAGTTTGTCCTTCCCAGGTAAGACTTGATATAGGTATTCCAATCCCAGAAACCGAACCAGCAATCCTCCTGGATGGTGGACGCAAACCGGTAACCGAGCGGATTATCCTGCCACATGGTAATGGGATTGTTCGGGTTACAGACCGCATCATAACCATGGAATAAACTCTTTTGCCCGTTTAAATGCTGCTCATAATAATACCACATGGCAGAAATGCTCTGCCCGGCGCAATGGCCTCCGGGAGAGATATAGGAACCCCAGTTGACGAATTCCCAATCATCAACCCCGGGAGTAAAACCCGATGAAATGATCTCCTGATTATTCAGTGACGATTCCAGAACCGAACTGACAACCATATTGGCGTAACTCACCCCTTCGGATTTCGATCCTTTTAACCCGCCGGATGAACCGGACGAAAAGTGCCGCGTCGAAACCTGGATAAACCCGGGATTCAGGGAATCTATCGGCAATCCTTCCAGTTCACCGGTATTCTCATCGTAGAAGAAACCCATGGCGAAAGAACCTTCCGGAAGGCTGACCGGTATCCTGACCGTCATTGGTTTTTCGGCGAATCCCCCGTCGCAACTGATGGTGATCAACGGAGTGAGCGGATTGAAATTCTCGCCCAGGGTATGGCTGATAATCTCCGAATAGGAAATGTTGAAATTAGCATAGGCCGGAAAAGAGCCGGGTTCTACCGTTATCTGCATACCGTCAAGCGGTTCGCCGGGTTGGTCAATGGTTATGGTGCCTCCGCCGAAAGTGACAAAGTCTCCCCAACAGTATACGGATTGTCCGAGGATGAGCTTGCCACCGTCATCGGGAAAGTAGTTTTGGTAATTGTACTCCTCGCAGCCGGCCAGCACAAGCAGAAGAGCGGCACCGACAAGGGACAGGTGTGCTTTCATAGGTTTCCAGCGTTAGTATGCTTACTACCAATATACTATAATAGCGGGAGGATACCAAATGGGGGTTTTACGTATGGAGCTCAGGTGAAAGGGCTTTACAATATGCATGTTAACTGATCGTTAGTCTGTTAGATAGCGAATTCAAACCCAATCAATAAAATATTGTACCGAATAGGCCTTCTGATTATTTCCTTGCTGACTCTTGTCAAAGCAGGGATCGGGCAACCCTCAATGGCTGATCTTTCAAGCCAGGTCAATCTAATCCGGGTAGCTGTACCCTTCCTGATGATACCGCCCGGTCAGGTCAACAACGGGATTATTTTAACCGTTCCCGACGGAACGGCCGGGATCAACATTTACGGAAATCCGGCGCTACCAGCTATAAGCAGCCAGAAATTCCAGGCCACGATCGATCCATCTTACTACATGATTAGAGCCAATCAACCAGTCTGGCTCTGGGATGTTGGAGCCAAATACCATTTACCGAAAAAACATACCCTCGGAATGAATTTCCGGTTCTATGACCTGGGAGAACATATTACGGTTTTCCAAGGAGATAGCGTGACTTATCAGCCCTATGAACTGGCAGCTTCGTTACGATATTCTTTCCAGATCAACCGATACACCGGCTTTGGGGTGGCTGTCAAATACATTCACAGCAACCTTACACCAGGTCTTACGTTGGAAGGAACACAAATGATTATCGGCCAGTCACTTGCAGTGGATCTCGGATTTGTCAGGCGCTTTCCGTCGCGGAATGGCACATTCGATCATTTTCTGGGAGTGTCTGTCACAAGTCTTGGAATGAAGATCCGCTATTCCAGGAATTCGCCGGGTGACTTCATCCCTACCTCCTTGAATGCGGGCTCTGCATTCCGCTGGAATATCGGAGCGGATCATAATGCGTCCGTATCGTATGAATGCTCCAAACTCCTGGTTCCCACTCCTCCGGCCTTTTATGATGATTCGACGAATCTGGAAGGGGATCCGGTCCTTCTGGCTGGTTATGATTCTGATGTCAGTGTATTCAAGGGATTGATCCAGTCGTTTTATGATGCGCCGGGAGGGTTTGTTGAAGAATGGCATGAAATCAATCATTCGTTCGGCCTGGTATATAATTATCGGTTTATGACCGCAGGATTGGGTTATACCTGGCAACACCCGGCAAAAGGTTCCGGGGAATGCTTCACAGCGGGCTTATCGGGCAACTTCCGGATCAGTAAACAAAACGACACCCGTTGCAGAATCAGTGTTTCCTATCTCTGGCCTGTCCGGTCGTCCTACAACAAGATAGGTTGTCTGAAGGCAGGGATCAGTTTAAGTATATAATGCGGCTTCCGTTTAGTGGAAATCATATGTGTATTGCATCTTTGCTTTGGAGGCGATGGAGTACGTCTGGGTCGTTTTATGTGAGTTTTTGGTTTCTGTCTGCGTACTGTTCAACTTATCCCCTTGGAACTTTCCAAGTGAACCTATCTGGTTGTTTTTTGATTTAGACCTTCACAACATGGAAATTTCAGGTAATGCCAAACGTTTAAGAGTCCTTGTCAGTTCCACCGATACATTCAAACACAAACCTCTCTACGAGGTGATCGTCTTTCTGGCCAAGCGGTACGGTCTGGCTGGTGCCACCGTAACCAAGGGGTTAATTGGCTACGGTTCGACCAGCGGGATGCGTACCCGGAAACCGTGGGACATGACCGAAAAAGTCCCGATTGTTGTAGAAATCGTGGATACGGAAGAACAGATCGACCGTTTCATCGAAATCCTCAAACCCTATTTTGAAAGAATACCCAAAGGAGGGTTGATCACTACCGAAACAGCCGATATCGTGCTGTACCAGATCGGCAGAAAAGGTCGTCCCAAAAGATAACCATGCCCAACGAATCGTAGGGAATTATGCCCCGGCGTAGACCAGCAGACCCAGTCCGGCGAATAACCAGACAGGCTCACCCTTCGGTTCAAAAACGTAATTGATGACCACTCCCATGGCCAGGGCAATACCCACCTCTACCGGGAACGCCACCGCCATCCCCGCAATGGCCATCGCAGCAACCAGGAGGATGTTGGAGGCGCTGCCAAGTGTGAAGCCCAGCAGGAACGAGAAGATCAGGATCCCGAGGACATAATCCCAATAATAGAGTTCAAAGCGCCACGACTTGCCGGCAAGTTTCTGCGTGTTTCCTTAGGATCCCCAGCAGAGCATGGTCACGATGCAGAGGATGATGGCTAACGGGTAGGTTTGAGGAAAAAACCTAGGAGCAAAGGTTTGTGTTATATCGGGATTTAATATACTAAAAATGAGTCTTGGGAAAGTAACCGGGTGCAGTATGCCGGCTTGCCGGAGAAATTGTATCTTTCCTTTATATTACTATGTCTCATCGAGCTTTAGCGATAGCGACCCTTGCCATTCTAATGTGCGGCCCCGGCCGGGCACAGATTGCATCACCCGGATCCGACTCGACCCGGATCAACCGGAAAATGGTGACCGCGGCCATCCTCACCGAGAGTGCCGTGTACCTGGGGGGTATGTCGTACCTGCAGTTTGTCTGGTATAAAGATCATCAACGCGTACCTTTTGAATTTTACAACGACAACAAAGGTTATCTGCAAATTGATAAGTTCGGTCATGCTTTCGGTTCCTACCTCGAAAGCTTTATCGGATATAATTGGCTCCGTAAGGCCGGTGTGAAAAAAATACCGGCTTTGCTATTTGGCGGGACGCTGGGGAACATCCTTCAGGCCCCCATCGAGATATTTGACGGGTTTTATGAAGGATGGGGCTTCTCATGGGGTGACATCATTGCCAATACCGCCGGCTCCGCTTTCCTCATCGGGCAGGAACTGCTGTTCAATGAGCAACTGGTCAGGTACAAGCTTAGCTATTGGAAATCCCCCAACCTTGATATGTCCAACGGATACCTGGGAGACAATGCCCTGGAAGGCTTTTTCTATGATTACAATGGCCACAGCTTCTGGTTGTCGGTGCCCATCAACCGGATCCTGCCGGTCAGGCGGATTCCCGACTGGCTTAGCGTAGCTGTGGGATATGGCGCCAACGGGATGTTCGGGGAATTCAAAAATGTCCGCTATTATCATGGAGCCTGGATCCCTGAAACCGAAAGGTACAGGCAATTCCTGCTGTCGCTCGATATCGACTGGCCGCGCATCAGGACGAATTCCCGTTTCCTGAGGAAGGTCCTGAACGCCATGGCATTCATCAAGCTTCCTTTCCCGGCCATCGAATTTAATACACTCGGAAAGGTGAAGGGGTACTGGATGTACTGGTGACAAATGTGCCGTTTTATTTACTTTTAGCTGTCCAATCCTATAGATATGAGTCAAGTCTTACCCAAAGTGGCTGTTGTCCTGGGTGGGGGCGGGATCAAGCCCTATTCAGCCATCCCCCTGATCAATTTCCTTAAGGATAATGACATACCGGTTAGCCTATTAGTGGGATGCAGCGGCGGCGGGATCATGGTATCCCTGTGGGCCGCGGGATACACCACCGACCAGATCATGACTGACATCGCACCCCGGCTGACCAAGTCGGCGTTCAAGGTCAACTGGAAAGCCATTCTGGGGATGGCCAACCTTCCGGGAGGTCAGCTGAACATGCAATCCGCCCTGATCCATTCGGACCGCATCCGGAAAATCATGAGAGGCATCTGGGGTGACAGGCGACTGGAAGATCTCAAGCCCAAGACCATACTACAGGTAACCGATTTCCAGACGGGTGAAGGCTTCGGCCTTGAATCCGGGCTCCTGGCCGACTGTGTTTATGCCTCGTCGGCCATCTTTCCTCTGCTACCGGCAATCAAATTGGGGGATCGCTGGCTGTTCGACGGAGGATTTACAGCGCCCGTACCCGTCCTGCAGGCCGTAAAACACAAGGCCGATATTATTATCGCCGTGGATTTCTTTGAGAAAGTGCAGGAGGACCCGAGAGGTATTATCGATAACCTGATGCACACCATGTCGGTCAGCGCAAAAACCCTCATGGCCACCCAGATGGCATTATCCATTGATCTTGATAATGCGGATATTATCTACATGAAAGTGCGGTTTGACGAGCAGATCGCGTTCTGGGACATAGAGAAATTTCCTGAAATCCTCAGCGCCGGCGAAAATGCGCTGGCGAAAATCAAGGACGATGTGCTGATGGTCTATAAACACGCGTGCGAATCCAGGCAGTAACGCAGATGAAACAGCCGCCTCCCGGATTTTTTGTTTAGCCGGGTCAGGCTCCCGCGTAAACCAGTAGCGCCAGTCCGGACAAATAGGCCAGAAACATCAGGAGGATCAACAGGTTAACGGATCTCGAAGCCCCCCTGAACTCTTTCCAGATAAAGACACCCCACAAGGCCGCGATCAGTGTGGCGCCCTGTCCAAGCCCATAGGAGATGGCATATCCGGCTTTTCCCGATGCGATAATGCTCATCGACATGCCCAGGCACCAGATCACCCCACCGAGGATGCCGGTGAGGTGAACCCCGAAGCTTCCTTTTGCGTAATCCCTGAAAGAAACAGGTTCCCCGGCAAAGGGTTTCCTCATGATCAGGTAGTTGAAGAGAAGATTGCTGATCAGGACCCCGGTGGCAAAAAAGAATACCGCAGAATAGGGGGTCAGCTTTCCGGCTTCAGGCGCTTCAAAACTGGTGACCATCGAGCCGGCCACAAAACGGTAAAAGAGCGACATCAGCACTCCCGCTGATATCGACAGGAGGATCCCTTTGGTGGAGACTTTCTGCAGGGATTTGCTGTGCTTTTTGTACGCCAGGGCATCAATGATGATGGCGGCGACCACCAGTGCGACTCCGCCGAATAGCCATGCCGCGTTGCCCTGCGGCGCAAACACATAATTAATGACCACTCCCAGCGCCAGGGCAATCCCCACCCCAACCGGGAAAGCCACGGCCATGCCCGCAATAGCCATGGCGGCGACCAGCAGGATGTTGGAAGCATTGAAGATAACGCCTCCCAGCAGGGCATTCAGGATGCTGCCAATGTCGGCCTGGCGGATATCTTCGATAAAACCCCGCCCCTGTTCACCCATGCTGCCGAGTGTGAATCCCAGCAAGAGAGCAAACAGGAGTATGCCCAGGACATAATCCCAGTAATACAATTCAAAACGCCAGGTTTTGCCTGAGAGTTTCTGGGTGTTTCCCCACGATCCCCAGCAAAGCATGGTGACCACGCAGAGGATGATAGCCAGTGAATAGGTTTGCGGTATAAACATGGTTTAACTATTGATCAGAAGAAGGTCATCAGGTAAATATACATATTTCGGCCTCCGGGAGAACCTGGAAAAAAATTTGGTTTTCATTTTCCGATTTGTTATTTTTCTGATAATAAAAACCTTAACCCTATGAAAAATATCCGTCTGCTCCTTTTCTGCGTGATTGTCATGATTACCGCCTGCGAAAAGGAAATTGAACAGGACGGTACCTTCACACAAGCCGGAACCATTCAGGGTCCCGCCGACGGTATTGCCAGCATCGCGGTCAGCCCGGACGGGACGATGTTTGCTTACGGCAACTATACCGACCATTTAATCCGGATCATCAAGGTCTCAACCCGGAAGGAAATCCGAACCTTGTCGGGGCACACGCAGGCTGTGACCGGGCTTGCATTCAGCCCGAACGGTAAGCTTCTTGCTTCCACAGGCACCGTCAATCTGGGTGAACCGGTTGATGGCACCGTCCGTCTGTGGGATGTCGAAAGAGGGACTGAGCTTGCATACGTGGAAACCGCCCCGGCAGGCATTACCCAGTTGGCATTCTCACCCGACGGCTCCATTCTTGCCGGTGCCGGCGGAGGAGGAAGCGCTCTTGCTGTCAATCTTTGGAACACGACCGACCTGGGCCTCATGCGAAGCCTGGACGGTGTATTCCGGATGGCTGCTTTCAGTCCCGACGGAAGCCGCATTGCCACAGGGAAACGGGATGATAAGGTGTACATTATGGATGTTGCCACCGGCACCGAGATTACCAGCTTTAGCGGGCACGACGGATGGATCAAGGCGGTCGCCTACAGTTCCGACGGACAAAAGATCGCCACCGGCGGAGAAGACCGGTTGATACATGTCCGGAATGCCCAAAACGGGCAAACGACCAAAACCCTTACCGGGCATACATCATCCCCGGAATACCTGGAATTCAGCCCTGATGCATCCATGTTGGCATCCTGTGGCAGTGGAATAAATGTCACTTACTCCGGCGGCGGGATGTCAATAACCCTGAGCAGTGAGGACCAGGTGGTGCGCATATGGGATGTGGCTTCCGGTACGGAACTGGCGCTGGTGAATACTGAATCAGACGTCATTTCCACAACATCGTTCAGCTCCGATTGGACCATCCTCGTTACCGGCAGCGATACCGGCCTGATACGTATATTCGAGTGGAAATGAAAAATAACCTGAGATTGTTTTATTGCGTGATGGGAATCCTGCTGGCAGGCGGATCAGCCTTTGCCCAGAGCGGTTCTTTCACGCAGGCCGGAACCGTTCAGGGTCCCACTGACGGTATTGCCAGTATTGCGGTCAGCCCCGACGGGACAATGATTGCTTTCGGTAACTATACCGACAATCTGATCCGGATCGTAGATGCAGCAACCCTGCAGGAAATACGATCCTTATCCGGACATATTCAACCCGTGACCGGTCTTGCATTCAGCCCAAACAGCCAGCGCCTGGCTTCGACCGGCACCGTATTTCTGGGGAATCCGGTTGACGGCAGCGTCCGGCTCTGGGATATCGCCAGCGGTACGCAACTGGCTTCTGTTGAGACAGCTTCCATGTCGGGCACCAACCAGCTTGCCTTCTCACCCGATGGATCCATGCTTGCCGGTGCGGGAGGCGGAGGCAGCCTGCCGAAAGTCATCCTTTGGGATGCGGCCACATTGAATGTCATCCGTGAAATGACCGGAGTGTTCGACATAGTATCGTTCAGTCCGGACGGAAGCCGGATTGCAACAAAGAAACGTGATAACAATGTCCATATCATGAATGTGTCAACCGGAACGGAGATTACCAGCTTTAGCGGGCACACCGGATGGGTCGAGTCGGTCGCTTACAATTCCGACGGGCAAAAGATCGTCACCGGCGCCGAAGACCAGTTGATACATATCAGGAACGCCCAAGACGGGCAAACGACCCTTACGCTTACCGGACATACATCATCCCCGAATTTCCTGGAATTCAGCCCTGATGCATCAATGATGGCATCCCTGGGAAGCGGCGTCAGCGTTACCCGTATTAACGGAATGATTTATATCACCATAAGCAGTGAGGACAGGTTCCTTCGCATCTGGGATACCCGTACGGGCACAGAAATGCCCAGGCCAAACACAGGGGAGGATGCCATCAGCTGTGTATCATTCAGCAAAGATTGGAAGATTCTGGCCACCGGGAGTGACAACGGATTGATCAGGGTCTTTGAGTGGTCCCCTTCATCGGTGCCTGAGGATGCAATCCTGGCTTCCATGAAATCCATCCGGAGTTATCCCAATCCCTTTCCGGTTGTGGCAATGATCGAATACCAGCTTCAGGAATCCTCCAAGGTTGTCCTTGCTGTTTACAACGAAACCGGGAAGCAGGTATCGCTGCTGGTCAATGAGTTCCAATCACAAGGATTACACCGGGTCGAATGGAATGCCGAAGGATTGCCACCCGGGCTCTACTTTGCACGGTTGATTGCCGGACGGCAGATCAATGTTCATAAATTGCTGAAAATGTGATATATCCTGATAGGATTTCTATCCATTATCATTCATAGATCCATTGCTACAGGTTCGATCTCGAGTGCCGGACGGTCCAGAACCAACGCAACGATCATGTCTCTCTCTTCCGTAGCGGCAGGCGGGAGGGAAATAGTGATTTTATCACCGGCTTGAATCACCTTGATTTTCCCGCCCGTCAAGGCTTTTGAACGGATGATTTTTGCACCGATGGCTGGCAGCTCGATCGAATTGCCCGGCCGGTTCAGAATATGTAAATAGACTGTCTTGCCGCGGCACGTGGACACTCCCGCCTTGCCGGGTTTCCAGGGACCGCCGCGCGTTTCGTAAATGGTTTTTCCATATCTGGAGAGCCAGGCACCGATTTCAGTGATCACTTCAACCTGTTCGGGAGCGATCTCCCCGCTAGGCATGGGTCCGACATCCAGGAGCATGTTACCGTCGCCCCCCGCGCAGCGGATCAGCATCTCGAGGCACTGGCCGGCAGGCTTGACCCCGTCGGCGGATCCACCCCATGACCACTGACTTCTTTTTGAAACGGTCATGCAGGATTCCCATGGGCGCCGGTCAAAGTTTCCAACCGTTTGTTCCGGGGTGTGGAAATCAGCCCACGGACCGATGACCCCTTCGTTCCATCCACCCTGGTCACCCAGATCCAGCCGTTCGTTAATGACTATGTCGGGTTGCAGCCTCCGTACAAGCCGGTAGGTGTTCTCCTGGTCCCACGGCGCCTCCCTGCCATCCGTATCGAACCACAGGATATCGATCTTGCCATATTGGGTCAGCAATTCCGTGATCTCCGCCTGCATCCGTTTGACAAATTCCGCATTTTTCTCGTTGCGGCAATCGGGATCGCGCCAGTCCATCGGGGAATAGTACCATCCGATCTTCATGCCGGCCTCATGCGCTGCCTGGGCCAGTTCACCGCAAACATCCCGTCTGAAAGGCGTGTGCATGATGTTGTAATCATCCACTTTCGAGTCCCAGAGAAGGAATCCGTCGCAATGTTTGGCCGTCAGTACCATGTATTTCATCCCGGCAGCACCGGCTATGGACACCCACTCTTTCGCGTCGAAATTCACCGGGTTGAACTGTTTATAGAGGTTGTCGTAAACCTCCGCGGGAGTCGGGCCGTTGTTGGGGCATTTAGGATTGGTGTTGGCGCGCGACCAGCTGATCTCCCGTTCAGTGAAGCTCACCGGTCCCCAGTGGATAAACATGCCAAAGCGCGCATCGCGCCAGCTTTGCAATGCCTCCGGCCTGGCTTTCCCGGCCTGACCGTTTGAGGCGAGGGACAACAGTCCCAGCGGCAGGATCATGGCGAATAGTGTTCTTTTCATGACAAGCTCCATTAATATCCAAATACTAATTATTGCTTAATTTTACTTAAAACCTGAAAACTATGAAAAAATTACTTGTTGTTGTCCTGTTGACCGGCCTGGCGATACCGGTCTTTTCGCAGATCTCGCCCTATCTCGACTTTGGCAAAGGCGGGTTGATCATTGCCGCCGGCGGCGAGCAAACCCTGGGTATCAAAGGCTGCTTCGGTGAATTCGGGGGATCCTTCAAGGGGGTTGTCGATCTGGTAGCGACGGTCAATGCTGATGGTTATAACATGGAAGAGCAAGCCGGCCTTCTCAATGAAGACGCTTCCTCCCTGGCATTCGACGTTACCGCAACGTGGTGGATGTTCCGAAAACAACCCGCTCCGATGCTTGACGTCAACGTCGGGCTCTGCGCCGGTGTTTTCTACTCAAAATTCTCCAATTACGAATTCATGGACGGAAATGAACCCGATGTCCACACTCTCCAGGGAGAAATGGGACCTTTCGCGGGTTTTGATGCCCACCTGAAGATCAGGATGGGTAATGACTGGTCGCTCCTGCCGGGATACACCGCCGCCTATTTTGTGGCGCAGGACAAATATGTCGTTGATAACGAGATCTTTACCCGCTGGGTAACCGGTATCCAGAGCATCATCGGGGTGTCCCTGTCAAAACGCTTCGAACGGGGGAACTCTATTTATATAGCTGCCAATCAATGGCTTAGTTCATTAGATAGCCCGTCGTTCTTCGATCTTTCGGTGGGATTCATCCTGGCGCAGAAGTAGGTGGAGACAGGCTTACCGGCTCTTGGGCCCTGGGGTTTAAAGACCTTGGGGCCCTCTTGGTCCTTTGATGCAGATGGGACTGAGGTGGCGAAGCTGCAGGAACCGTGACTCGTGACTCGTGAACCGTGACTCGTGACTCGTGACTCGTGACTCGTGATTCGTGACTCGTGACTCGTGAATCGTGAATCGTGACTCGTGACTCGTGACTCGTGACTCGTGAATCGTGACTCGTGACTCGTGATATCAGATAATGTGAATCCAAAATCCATTTTCCGGTGTCCAACATCCAATATCCAATATCCGATATCCAGAATATACCCAAGATTGCGGGTATCGGCTCATTAACACCAATTATATGAAAGAGAAGAAACCGACAGACAATTTACCGAAACAAGTTTTTGTAACCCAGACACATGGATTTGTTGATGTTTCACAAAAACAGTCGTTTTGGTCTGACTTTGCAGAACAGACAGGTGGAGTATTTAAAGTGAAACATACTGTTTCCAGAGATTTGACTTCATTCAGTTTGATCGTTCCGGTAAAAAACGGACAAATTGAATTTATCGAATCGGACACCCATCCTTTTAAAGTGGTTTGTGCCATCAGTTCAGACAAACAAGTCAACTTTGCCGTTACCCGGGAAGATTTTTTTGATAGATTTTTAAAGGTTCTTGGTCTCCATGACATTGAAATTTCTCATCCGGATTTTGACAAGAAATATTTAATCAAGGGCTCTGATGAAAGCACGGTAAAAAAGATCCTGACGGGAGAATCAATCATTCACCTAATCCTGAAGACAAACATTTTCTCAATTTCTTGTGAACGGGATCCAAAGCAATCTAAACTAAAAATAATGGGTATGGTGGGTCGCTCTGTGAACTCGATTGATGAAATGAAGGATATCCATTGTCTATTCAAGTCGATAATTTACCAAATCGAAAAACTGTGATATTGCCGACGAAAAAACAATTAAGTAATGGAACGTGAAATGAAATCTCTGACTAAGAAAATTATAATCAGGTTTTCTCTGGTACTGATCATACTCGGAATACTTGTTCTGGTACCGGCAGGAACTTTCAATTATTGGCAGGTCTATCTTTATTTAGCAATTGTGTTTATCCCAATGATCTTTGTTATGATATATTTTCTAAAAAATGATCCCGGCTTTTTAGAACGTAGAATGAAAGCAAAAGAAAAGGAAAAAGAGCAAGTGATCATTCAGGTTGTTTTCTCCATTCTTTTTTTATCAGGTTACATTATTCCCGGATTTGATAAGCGTTTTGGATGGTCAGACGTTCCATATTTTATTGTAATTATTACAGATATAGTTATATTGTTGGGGTATCTTCTTATCTTTTTTGTTTTTAAACAAAACAGTTATGCTTCACGAGTCGTCGAAGTAGATAAAAATCAAAAATTAATATCTACAGGCCTTTATAGTATGGTTCGACATCCAATGTATATCGGTGTTATTGTAATGTTTGTACCCACACCGGTAGCTTTGGGTTCATATTGGGGATTGATCCCTATGGCAACCATTCCTCTTGCATTAGTATTCAGAATAATAAACGAAGAAAAGGTATTATGTAAGGATTTGCCCGGTTATAAAGAATATTGTCAAAAGACAAAGTACAGATTGATACCTTTTATCTGGTAATTGAACAAAATCGGCATACATCACCGTATAATGCCAATAGTTGGCAAAGCAAGTTGCGAATCAGAGCTTTTCAATCCATGAAAAACTTTAAAAACAGTTTGACAATGAAGGGCACATCATTAACTATGCAATAACTTATTCAGATAAATCTATTACTTTGACAAGTGTTAAAGCGCCAAACAATAATCTATGGACATTATCAAAGCTAATTATTTCGGAACTATTATTGCGCTGATAATTTTAATCTCAAGCAATCTTATTCTTATTTTTAGATTACTTGGTTTCCCAAAAATCGAATATTGGCTGGGTGTATTATTCATATTGACTTTTTTTCCAATTTTATATTTATTAATTACTGCAAATGGGTTTCACAGACCGGCAATATATTATGTGCAGTTAGGAATTATGTTGACCTTCATTGTTGTAGAATTTTTTCTTGACTATTTATTTAAAGTTAATTTCAGGCACACAAGATGGATGGTGATTACTTATGTAACACTATTTTTTGCTGCAACAGGAGGGATGATCGGGATAGCTTCCTTATCGGGTAAAATATATTCAATAATTGCTGTTCTATTATTTCTTATAATGACGTTTTTTGCGTTTTTTCAGCGAATTAAGACAGGAATGTAAACGTAAAAGATATACAGCAGACAACATCTGATTAGAATCATTGGGGCTGATATTTAGGAGGGGGGGCATATTTTGGCCAAGCTCTTACCGTGAGCGATGACGCTGTTCCGAACTCCCCAATCCTTTTTTGCAGCGAAACAATGTCGGCCATTGCTTGCAGCCAACAACAACTGCCAAATCCGATATTAAAAATCAATGAGGTTACCATGAAAATAGGATTGGATAAGAATATGAGTATGTCTACGAAGATTCGCGCTCTTCAAAGACCGATCACCAGCATGGTATTGATATTTATTATTCTTTTTATTTTAACAGGACAATGGGATTATTGGCAGGGATGGTTATATTTTCTACTGTTTGTATATAACTCTTTGTTTACATGGATTTTAATTCCATCGGAAGTTGTTAAGGAGAGGGCTCGAATTAATCCAGGGACTAAAATATGGGATTTGATCATTTATATATCTATTATATTGTTAAGTTACATAATTCCTCTTGTTGCTGTTTTGGATGGGTGGAAGTATCACTGGACAGGTGACTTTCCTTTATGGATAAATGCTTTGGCGTTTGTTCTGATTTTTCTCGGATATTCTCTTTTTAATCTATGCATATGGAAGAATCCGTTTTTCTCAGGCACTGTCCGCATCCAAAAAGACAGAGGTCAATATGTTATCGATAAAGGACCCTATACAATTATCCGGCACCCTGGTTATGCCGGCTTTATTATTTCTTTCTTATCCATAGGATTTGCCTTAAATTCTTTTTGGGCGTTGATACCTTCGGGATTAATTTCGATATTGTTTATCATTCGTACTTATCTAGAAGATGTCACACTTCAAAAGGAACTGGATGGATATCTAAAATATAAACTAAAAGTTAAATATCGATTATTGCCATTTATCTGGTGAAATCATTCTTAAGTATTTAAATAAAACTTATAAACAGCCTATAACACGGACATTTTAAGCAAACTGTATTAGCGGAACTGTAACATTTTGGGCATTGCACCGTCATTCAATTTGCCGATCCTGATTTTTCTGAATACATTAAACAAAATCAGCGTCAATGAACGCCTTATAGCGGGCATCAGCAATGCCAGGGATCAAAGATCACTTAAATGGAGAAATGACTTATATGAATACCAATACGTTAGAAAAACTAGAGTTCCTGATCGGTGATTGGGAATTGGAATACCATATTCCCAAAAGTTTCCTGTCCGAAGCCGGGACGGATCATGGGGTGGGTACTTTCAAAAAGATTCTGAATGACAAATATGTACAATTTGATTATACAACCAGATCAGGTGGCACTGCAAAGGGGATTTTCGCATGGGATGAGAGGATAAAAGCTTTGAGATATTGGTGGTTCGAGAATTCCGGCAGTTTTTTATCGGCAACAGCTAACCTGATCAACGATACCACTCTTGCAATGAACTGGCACGACACGTTAATGATTCAAACGTTCAAGCAGGAAAACACTGACAAGGTGGTTCTGAAAATGCAATATCCTTCAGCCGATGGCGGATATGATCTGGTCCTTGAAGTCATTCTTACCCGGCAATAACCGTTCAGCATTTCCTGATACGCGTTTCCTGCAGGCAAAATGATCAGACATGAGAATATGGTCATTACATCCGAAATATCTTGATCCCAGAGGCCTGGTTGCTTTATGGCGGGAGACCCTGCTGGCAAAACAGGTCCTTGAAGGGAAAACCAAAGGATACCGTATGCATCCTCAACTTGAGAGGTTTAAACGAACCGGGCGATCCTTAGACGGTATTAACCGGTATTTGACGATAGTGTTCCAGGTTGCGGTTGAGAGGGGATACCATTTTGACAAGAGTAAGATCAACTGGAAATTCGAACCGGTAAAGATGACGGTTACCACCGGACAGTTGGAATTTGAAAAAAATCATTTGCTTGCCAAGCTGAAAGCCCGGGATATCAAAAAATATGAAGAATTAAAGGATAACAGGATCTTTGACGTAAATCCGGTTTTTGACATTGTGGATGGAGATATTGAAAGCTGGGAGAAAATCAAATGGAAATAACCGGCGGGGATTTCCTACAGTTTTATCCTGATAAATTTCGGCCGGTAGATTCGGGTATCGGCGGCCATCTTCCAGAAATCGGTTGAGTTGCAAACATAGCTGATCAACAGCTCATTACGATCGCTAAGTTCAGGGTGGCACCGGGCGGCATAGCAGAAATAATCCTTATCAAGCTGTGAGTCGGGGCAGCGATACACAACCCGTTGCTCGCTCCAGGGGCCTTCGGGCCGGGGGGAGGTCCGCAGGATGATCTTATCTGACATCCCCAACTCGGTATAGACCGTGATAAATTGCTTCAATCGGGGTTGCCAGCTGACCGAGAATTCCGCTCCGAAGAGATCACATAAATAGGAGGCTTTCCGGTAATCCGGTTGCCAGACCGTACCGGCATAAAACTCCCACCGCTCAAAATCCAGCAACCGCTCTTTGGGAACCCTGGCCAGGATCATGTACCGGTTGAAGGCAGGCGGGTCAAATCGGGTACCGTAAATGTAAACAAACCCGTTCCTGATAAACTGGGGTGTCCCGAAGCTGGTCTCGACACCCTTCGTGGTTCTTTCATAGTAAGGGATCCGGGTCATGCCGGTTCTCCACCGACCGGGTTCATCCATCGGATTTTCCACTTTCACGATGTAGGTTCCAGCCCCCTCGAAACCGAAGACGGTACTGTCTCCCTCGATTTTTACAATCTGATGCATGAATAGGTACAACTCTTTCCCGACCATTATTCCGCCTCCACTGGGCCAGAAAAAACCGGTACCATCCGGAGGGATAAACATAGCTGCCGGTTTTCCGTCCGACTCTCCATAATAAAAATGCAGCTTATCCCGACGAGCTTTGGTTCCATACTGGACCGCAACAGCATTATTGATCATCGTGGCATTGTAATGCCGGTTTTCAACCACCGGACCTACCCAGGAATCCCCGAAAAGCCATAATGTCACCGTATCCGAAAGGGAAACCGTACCGGCTCCGTCACCTCCCGACCAACCTTCGGTGCGGGTAAACAGATCATTATAAGCCTCATCCGGTTCTGGGGAAAAAGTGTTCAGTTCACCTCGCTGACAAGCGATTGAAAAGATTATCAAGAGGATGGATCCCACTGCCAGAATCCGTTTGGAGATAACAGCAAAGAGGTTCATGTCCTGATTCGATATATTTAAAGATCT
>CAZJNQ010000008.1:0-65476 GCA_964547475.1 uncultured Porphyromonadaceae bacterium | reverse complement strand
AAGTATCGAATTTATCACCCCCATTTCAAATTTCTAATGCATAATTTGGGTTAAATTCTTATCTTGATTGCTTCAAACCGCTTAATACTATGTTTTCTATTCAAACCTACAAGCAAAGGCGAGCATTACTCAGGGGAAAAATTACCGATGGCGTTCTTCTCTTCCTGGGAAATGAAGAGAGCCCGATGAACTATGCGGATAATACCTATCATTTCAGGCAGGATAGCAGTTTTCTTTATTTTTTCGGCATGGATTATCCCAGCCTTGCCGCCATCATTGACCTGGATGAAAACCGGGAAATCCTTTTCGGTGATGACCTGACGGTTGAAGAAATCGTCTGGATGGGGACACAGCCTACCTTGTCCGACCGGGCGTCAATATACGGCATGTCTGATATCAGGCCTTTATCAAAACTGAAGGACTATCTTCAGACTGCCACGCTCAGCGGTAGAAAGATCCATTTCCTTCCGCCTTACCGTCCTGAAAACCTGGTCAAGTTGGGGCATTTACTGGGATGGAAACTGGAAATGATAGCACAAAAGTCATCCATTGAAATGATTCAGGCTATTGTGGAGTTGCGAAACCATAAATCAGATGAGGAGGTCCAGGAAATTGAAAAAGCGGTCAACTTGTCCGTTGACATGCATATCGCCGCCATGAAAATGGCCCGCCCGGGCATCCCGGAATCCAGCCTTTCTGCAGCGGTCACCTCCGTCGCGCTCGAAGCCGGAGGAAACCTGGCTTTTCCGGTTATCATGACCATCAACGGCCAGACCCTGCACAACCATTATCACGGTAACATGCTTAAGCCCGGACAGATGGTTTTATGCGATTGCGGTGCGGAGACAACCCTCCATTATTGCGGCGACCTTTCCAGCACTTTTCCGGTGGACAAGACTTTTACAGTGGCCCAGAAAGAGATATACCAGATTTCCTTAAATGCGCATCAGGCTGCTTTGGATGCTTTGGCACCGGGAGTACCTTTTCGCGATGTTCATTTCGCGGCTTGCCGGACAATCATCAATGGCCTCAAAGAGATGGGGTTTATGCGAGGCGATACGGAAGAAGCCCTTTCAGAAGGCGCTCATGCGCTGTTCTTCCCTTGCGGAACGGGACATATGATGGGACTGGATGTGCACGATATGGAAAACCTGGGTGAAGTTTATGTGGGGTATGCCGGTCAGCCGAAAAGCACCCAGTTCGGACTCAAATCCCTTCGCCTGGCAAGGCCAATGGAACCCGGATTTGTAGCGACGATCGAACCTGGGATCTATTTCATTCCGGAGCTGATCGACCTTTGGAGAAAAGAGGGCAGGAACCAGCGGTTCATTAATTTTGACAAGGTTGAAACCTACAAGAATTTCAGCGGTATCAGAAACGAGGAAAACATTCTGATCACGACGGATGGATACCGGATCTTGGGCAAGCCCAAGCCCAAAACAATCAGGGAAGTAGAAGCAATCAGACAATAATCAGCATCCATGTCCGGAAAAAAAACTTTGTTCCTGTTTTGTTTTTTCATGACCGCTTTCACACTGGACGCGCAGAACCCTTTTGAATCCTTCGGACAGGTTAAAAAGATGGAAGAGGAATCCGTGTTCAGAAAACTGCAATGGATATCCGTGGGACCTTCTTTCCAGGGCGGGAGGGTGGAAGTCATCGACTGTCCCGTCGACCAGCCGGGAATTATCTATGCCGGCCTGGGTTCCGGGGGATTGTGGAAAAGCACGGACGAGGGCCTTAACTGGCATTGCATTTTTGAAAATGAAGCATCCGGAAGTATCGGTGCGCTTGAAGTTTCAGTTTCCGATCCCGAGATTATCTACTTGGGGACCGGTGAAAACCTGCGGGCTACTCAAGGTTATTGTTATCCCGGGTCGGGTGTTTATAAATCACTGAATGGAGGGAAGGATTGGCAGCATCTGGGACTTTCGGATTCTCATCACATCGGCAGGATCGTGGCCGATCCGAATGACGCTGATCTTGTTTTTGTTGCTGCTATCGGGCACATGTGGTCAGGCAATCAGGAAAGAGGCTTGTTTCTCAGCAGGGATGGAGGGAAAACCTGGCAAAGGAAATTATTCCTTTCGGATCAAATCGGGGTGGTTGATGTTGCATGGGATCCGGTCAATAAAATCCTATATGCGGCTGCATGGGCAATCTTGAATGGTAACGGATCCAAATTGTACCGTTCAGAAGATCTGGGCGAGACCTGGCAAACCTGTTCAAATGGCTTGCCTTCCAATCCTGGCATTGGCCGTATCGGTGTGGCCGTCAGCCCCTCAAACCCCAGGACGGTCTACGCCGTCCTTGACAACCGGAACATTCTCCGGCAAGCTGCAGGAGAAGAAATGGCCGGTGCAGAAGTTTACCGTTCTGATGATTCCGGTATCACCTGGAAACGAACCCATAAAATGCCTTTGGATATTTATTCCGCCTCAGGGTGGGCTTTCGGCGATATCCGGGTATCTCCCATGGATTGCCAGTTGATCTATGTTCAGGGAATACAAACCGTTTGTTCAACCGATGGCGGGGAAACATTCCGCTGCCTGGAGGGGACCATCCGTCATCTGGAACCAAACCGGGGTGTTTATCTCCATCCTGATCATTTCGACCTGTTTATTGATCCGGAGAATCCCGGAAGGATAATTTTAGGAACTGCAGGAGGTATTTATCTGAGCCATAACGGCGGAGCTTCATGGCTTCATTGCAATACGATCCCCGCTGCTGAGTTTCATGATATTTATGTCGACGACCGCACCCAAATTCCTTGGGTATACGGGGGAACCAAGGATAATGCAGGTGTTATGGGCCCTCTTGCAATCCATAACGCAAAAGCAAATTCAAACCTGTGGGATTATATCTGGCTCGATCCCTGGTCGGCGGGTGATGGCTTTACTGCAATGCCAGACCCGACCGATCCCCAGAGTGTTTATTATTCATCCCAGAATGGTTATTTGAACCGGAAAAACTTAGTCACAGGTGAAACTACATTCATCCAACCTGTTTCCGAACAGACGGAATCCCCACTTCGGACCAGCTTACTGACCCCCTGGTTTCTTTCCAGGTACTCGCCCTCGACACTGTATTACGGAGCCAATAAAATATTCAAGAGCATCGACCGTGGTGATAACTGGTACCGTTTGAGCTATGACCTGTGTTATCCTGAAGATGCCCTGCGAAAAAGTCGTTCGCTTACCGCTCTGGCAGAATCACCCTTCAGGCAGGGATTACTTTTTGCCGGATCGGAAAAAGGAGCCGTATGGGTATCGAGGGATGACGGAATCAATTGGATCGATATCAGCAAAGGTCTTCCGGTTCAGACTGTCGGCTGCATCACTCCCTCGTGCCATGAGGAAAGCCGGGTTATCATCGCAATGAAGGCGCTTGATGAGGATGACTATACGCCTTTCCTTTATCTATCCGCTAACAAAGGTGTGACCTGGACAAGCATTTCAAACGGATTGCCGATCGAGAGGATAAACGCTGTGCTGGAAGATCCCTACCTGGAGAATCTGGTTTATGTCGCCTCCGACAGAGGAGTGTATTATTCGGGAGACCTGGGCAAAACATGGGGTTCGATCGGTTCAACTCTGCCGACCGTCAGTGTCCAAAAGCTTTCGTGGGCCATGGAAAATCAGTATCTGGTTGCGGTTACCCACGGCAGGAGCCTGTTTATCCTTTATGCCAGTCCGATAAGAAAATACTTTAAATCGATCAGTCCGGATGAACCGGGTTTGCTAGCTGTGAAGGATGGAGCCCTTCCGGCTCAAAAAGACTTTCCGGGGGATTTTGATTGGGAACGCCATGCCCCGGCTGAGGTTTACTGGTACCAGCCGGTAGCCGGATCCATGCTGGTCACCTTGACAGATCATACGGGCAAGCAGGTATACTCCCAACGCCTGGCAGCGGATCCGGGGATCAATGTGTGGAGGTGGGATTTGTTGCTGGCAAGTGTCAAAGATCACGGGCCATACCCAATCACCAAAAACAAATTCCCCGCCCCCGGTCGTTACAAGGTAACTATCCAGGGACAGGGAATGGTTATAAGCTCGGATTTGAATATCCGATAATCTCAGATCAACATCAGTATCTTTCGATTCCACGCTCACCGCCGGGAGGGCCACCGGGACCACCCTGGCCGCGCTGCTGTCTCAGGGCTTCTTGCTTGGCTTGATACTCTTTCCACTTTTTCAGTTGTTCAGGAGTCAAAAGCTTTTCAACCTTCGTATCGCGCTCCTTATTTATCTCCTGCATTTTAGCCCTCATCGCTTCGCGATCTCCCTGGGCATTCTGCTGCCGCATGGCCATCATTTTTTCGTTAGATTCCTTGTAGATGGCATCAAACTTGGCAGCTTGATCCTTGTTGAGATTCAGTTCTTTCTTGAGATCATCCAGCATTTGTTGCCTCCTTTGCTGGAAATCCTGGGGATTACGATTCTGCGGAGGTCCGGTCGGAGGATCCTGAGCCATCAGGCCGCCTGTCAGAAAGAGGCCGACCATCAGCGATAACAGAAAATTACGTTTCATACTTTTTTTTTAGCTTATTTGTAAATTAGACTTTGATAGAAGAACGAAGTTTAAAAGTAAACAAAATTATTGCCTGATGATACAGTTTAGGTTCTAACGGTAATCTTTCAACTTTTCCATCAACCTTTTCCTGGCAAAAAAAATCCGACTTTTAACCGATCCAAGCGGTTGATCCAGGTACTCAGCAATCTCCTTGTATTTGTAACCCCTGGTATGCATTTCAAATGGCATCCTATAATCTTCGGGCAATTCACTGATGGCCTTTCTGATCTCCTTCTCATTGTGGATCGTTTCAGGAGAATGGAATACCGAATCCGCACTCTGGTCCAGAAAATAGGAATTGTCGGTGGTATCGATCATTGTGTTGGAGCGGATGTTTCGGCGATAGTTATTGATAAATGTATTCTTCATAATCGTGAAGACCCAGGCTTTCAGATTGCGGTCTCCCTGAAACTTATCCTGGTTAGTGAGCGCTTTATAGATAGTATCCTGCAGTAAATCCTTGGCATCTTCCGGGTCTGAAGCAAGACTTTTGGCAAAGAAACCCAGTCGGGATTGCATCCCGATCAGCTGATGATTAAACTCGATAGCTGTCATAATCTAATATTGTTTTATTTTTATCATTTATTTCTTAAACAAATGTAAACAATGATTGAATTATGTGCAAATTTTGTTTAATTATGAATTGATAATATTAACACATTTCTAAAGTCGATCTAAATAAGATTATTTGGTAAATGAATGACAGCCTGATATTTGCAGCCAGGAAAATAAATTTTCTCTAAATAGAGCAACAGTCTGGCCGGTTGAGGGCAATGATAAGGCCAGAAATCAGGAAGGGAGGAGTTGGTGGATTAATGATCCGGCCGAATGGATAAAGATGATCTTTTCGCGGGAAATATCCGGTTCATTAACAAACAGCGTGATTACTGCAATCAGGCTTCCTGGGAACATCTGCCGGACCTGGTTGAAATAGGCTTCGGATTCCTTGTCGGTGAAAGGCTTGTTCAAGGCAATGACCAAATGGCTGATAAGTTCCTTGTTATTGAGTGTTTTAAGATGATCCAAGGGTATGGAGGGTCCGAGGTAGAGAATTTGCATTCCATGTTTCCTGAGAAGGTAATTGGCGTATAAAAGCATAGTCTCGTCATAATGGCCTGCCGGCAGGAAAAGAAGGTATTGGTTACCTGCACCGGCTGATTGGGCGGTCATTCCGTCACTCGCAACAACCAGCTTGTGCCTTATGAGGTTATTCACAAACCTTTCCTGGCATGCGTTGATTTTTCCGATCTGCCACATTAATCCAATCTTTTCCAATAATGGAAACACCACCTGATTAAAAGAATCTTCAAAACCGAGCTTCAAAATAGAACTGTTGAGAATCCCTTCAAAACGATCTTCATCGAGGTCTGTCACTGCTTGAATCAGGTCTGGTATAAAACCTTCATTTCCACCGGGTTGATTGCTAATTCTGGTAACTTCCTGAAAGATTTGAGGGTCGGTCATTCTGGAGATACGAGATATCTTCCATCCGTGCCGGTTGAGAAATGAAATGTTCAATAGCCGCTGGAGGTCGCTGACTGAATAGTACCGGATATTGGTATTCGTCCGTTCAGGATTTATAATACCGTAACGTTTCTCCCAGATGCGGATGGTATGAGCCTTTATGCCTGTCAGTTTTTCAAGGTCCCCGATGCTGTATTTCTGAAGATTCATATCTTAAAACCGGCGCAATGAGATGTTTATTGAAGGTAAACAATTCAACTTGTATTTGGTTCAACCTTCCCGGTCAACCAAAGAAACTCCAGGAGGATGCTGACGGTTGACCAAAGGCAAAAAAACGAGAGCCAATATACCGATGAAAATAACGAAAATGGTCGTGGATCCGTGAAGGACCAACGCAAGCAACATGCCGTCAGATTCAGCTATTCCATAAAGCAAAAGAGTGGCCACTACAAAAGCGTGGTAGGTCCCGAGGCCACCCTGAACCGGTAAAGCCATCCCGACACTGCCAAAAGCCAGAACAGCCAGTGCGATAAAAGGCGATAATCCCTGTGTGGGGCCGAAACCCAGCATTACGAACCAGGTCATCAAATAATAGGAACCGTATATGCCGATGGTAAGCAGTATGAACAACCACGGGCTCTTAAGTCTTAAGACGGATTTAAGACCTTCCAAAAACTTGCCAAGAAAAGATCGTATTTTAAGGACCGGGCGAGTCTGACTCCAGCTTCTTCTGGTCAGCCAGGCCACTACGATCAGGGCAATCAGCAAACCGACCAGCAGGAAAAACCAGGTTGAGCTCAGGAAAGAATATCCGTTTGATTCCGAACCGACCTGACCTAGTTTCCCAAAGGACGTTAACGTATTCCAGTCAACCAGGAGAACAGCCGCAAGCATGACCAACAGTGCGATAACATCCACAATCCTTTCCATCAGGACCGTTCCTAACTGGGAAGTAAATGGTATCCCTTCGTATTTTTTAAGAACTCCGCACCGGGTCACTTCACCCAGACGCGGAAGGGCATAGTTTGCCAGGTACATCACCAGAACGGATAGAAAAGTGTTGGATAATCTGGGCTTGAAACCGATTGATTCGATCAGCATCTTCCATCTCATGGATCTTAAAAGGTTGCTGAGAACTGAAACTCCCAGCGAAGCGATTATCCATCCGTATTTGAACTCCGACAATCCTTTCCAGATGGAATCCATGTCCTGCCTCCGGTAAACCCAGATAAAGATCCCGATGCCCGCTCCGAAAAACAGGATGTACTTTACTATGTCAAGAATTAGTTTTTTTCCGGCCATGGGTAACGGAGTTAAAAAAGCTCATCGTATTTTGTCCAGAGAAAGTCGCCCAGTTTCCAGGCTTTCTTAACCACCACTTCGCCCCAGTTGATCGAGTGTTCGGTTAATACAGACTTTCTTTCAGCCGTTGAGGAGATGCCCAGGACTTGTTGCTCCTTTGCCCTGGTTGTAGTAAAAATTTCTTCCTGAAGCGGATTCCATACATTTTCCACATCCTTGCGCATGTCTCCCCAGCGTTGGGCGGTCAAGGTGCCGAGGCGGTTAAACGCCCACCAGGCTGATTCGTTTGAAAAGCCTGTGATCCGGCCATCGACCTTGTAAGATTGTGGTAAATCGTTGACACTGCAATATATCGGGATATAAACGGAAGTGGCTACATTGTCCAGGGCGAACCACACCAATCCTCCGATCTCATCGGGAAGCCAGCTCCTGGATTGAATAATGGTCGCATACATAGTATACCACCTTGCTATGGTCCGTTCACCCAGCGAACCCCATCCTCCATTGATCCTGAAAACCTTGTTCATGTCATACGGCATGAAAGGATTGGCTAACGGTGATATAACCGTTTTGCCCTGATCATCGGTCACCGTTATGTCCTTGATGAAATTGAAATCGGTTCCTTCATAATAATCCTTAAACACCTTGATCAGCGCGGTTAATGTGACCGGCTTGTCGGGTTTTACGGAGAAAGGGTAGTTCTCTGCGTAAGGATCCAGTTTCAGCGATGGAGCCAGTAAATCGAACACCCGCCATTCCCTTCTCCTGGCTGCAATGCTGGTACGGCTTTCGGGAGCATAGACGTAATTGAAGCGGAATATTTCACCTTCTGTCCACCAGCCGTTTTTTAGCGCCACCTCAAAGAGGTTGTCAGATGCCTGGAAGTGATTCCCGTCTTTGAGATCCACTTCTTTGATTGTACTTGCATTTGCATTGACTGCTATGTGTTCATCCGGGACCCGCTGGGCAACCCAGACTGCTCCGATCTCACCTTTTCCCGGTCCTAAAACCTCCAGGTGCCAGACTTCGTTCTTATCTGACAGGGTAAGGCATTCACCCGAATCATTCCAACCGTACTGTTTCAAAAGACTCCTGGTTAATTGCAGGGCTTCATGGACCGATTTGCAACGCTCCAGGATCAACCGGATCAGGCCCTGGCAGTCAATCAATCCGGCTTCGGAACGCAATTCAGGCCGACCACCGAAAGTCGATTCCCCCACACCCACCTGATGTCCATTCATACATGGATAGGCTGAGTTGATATATCCGTATGTATGCGAAACCTGCGGGATCTCACCTGTTCTGACGAAGGCATAGGAAGGCATGGCTTTCGTATCGTCACTGACTCTGCGGTACACCTCGGTAAAGGATCCCCGTGCATAATCAGCCGGAGGAACCACGTTAACGGAAGAACGTGTGCGATGGCTGTCATCGGTATGGGAGGTGATGACCGAACCGTCGGCAGTTGCCAACCTGCCCGCGGTGATAGAGGTGCATCCATCCGGGAAACCATTGATCCAGTCGGGCTGACCTTGTGATAATAATTGAGAATCAGGGGCAAGCAACAAAAAGGTTAAAACCGGGATAAGCATTCGTGATGATATCATAGCCTTATTATTGGTCGGGCTAAGATACTAAAATCGCCTTCAGTATTGTTCATAAGAAAGTTTATAAATGGTCTGTTTATTGGATAAAACGGAACGGACAGTCCGATAGCAATTCGTAATTTTATTTTGAATTCAATAAACTGGGAATAATATAGTTAACAGGTTAACATTCAATACCAAAACCATGAAAACCCAATCGTTTAAAACCCTGATTTTATCACTGTTGACCTTGCTGCTGTCCACCCAGGCAGGACAATCTCAACAGCCGGAGATTCTTCAAGGCTTATCCCTTAAGTTAAGCCCGGGAATTATGTCCTTCTATGGGGATATGAGTCAGAATGATTATAATCCCCTGAAAAAGCTGACTGACGGTTCCATGTTTGGGATCGGTTTTGGAATCATCAAGCAGATCAAACCCTATTTTGGAATCCAGGCGCAATTTGTTGCCGGAAGCCTGTACAGTCAATACGAGGATCCGGATATTCCTGCCAATTCGACTTATTTCTCAGGTTCACTGAACGATTTCAGTATTTCGGCACGGTTCGATCCGATCTACCTGTTCAGGATCAAAGAGCCAAAATGGTCACCCTATATTTCAGCCGGGATAGCAACAGTTGGTTATCGTTCGGCCAGGCGCAATGCAGAGACACACAATGTGATTTTACCTACATTCGGCTATCTCGACGACGGCGTCACGCGCACGGCCAGGCAAATCGCCATGTCGGTCCCCATGGCTCTGGGGATTGCTTATCAAATCAGTCCCTCTTTCCAGCTTGAACTGGAACATTCCATCCGAATGACCAATACTGATGTGCTGGATTGTTTGAAAGGATTTTCCAATGTTAACGATTTTTATTCTCTTACGACTCTCGGTATCCGCTATACTATCGGCGGAATAAAGAACGGGACAAGTGTAAAAGAAAAGCCGGCTCAACCAGTGACGGAGAAACCAGCTGAACCGGTCAAGCAAATAGACGAAGGTCTTATCGCTAAAGTCCCGGTCACCAATCTGTTTGTTGACTGCACTGTTCCTGAAACGGTTATTGCCGGTGAGTCTTTCGACGTCAAGATACGCCTCAACAAGAGTAATTACAGGGGAGAAGCCAAGCTAATCCAGAAATTGAATGAAGGTTTCATAGCTGAGGAAATCCAGTCAGGTATGGGAATATTTAGTTTTTTCAACCAGAATGTCGTTATCGAATGGGACCAGATGCCGGCTGATTCTATCCTGTCAATCAGTTACCGGGTTGCAACCGCCAAGACTGTAGCAGGAAGCCAGACAATCAGCGGCCGGTTGGAATATATGCAGCCTGAGGGATTGCGCATCATCCGTTTCAATAAAACCCTTTTTGTGACGAAGCCGGTTGAGGAACCGGTTCAGGAGCAGGTAGCCCCGGTCAAAGTTGAAGAACCGGTTAAAGTGGTTGCTGAACCCGGAAAAATCCAGCCATCTGTCGGATTGACCGGTATAGAATTTCGCGTTCAGTGCGGTGCATTCCGTGACAGCAGGCAGGCACCCAGTCTGCTGGCAGCCAGGTACGGGATTAAAGAAACCATCCAGGAAGAGTTTGTTGATGGCTGGTATAAGTATACGGTCGGATCTTTCAGGACTTACGATGACGCTGTTAAATTCCGTGATCGTTTCATCCAGCAGACCAAGATTTTATCAGCTTTTATCGTTGCTTATAAGAACGGGAAAAGGATAACTGTCAAGGAAGCTTTACGTTAAAGCAAACCGAGACGTAGCATCCAATTCAGAAAACGGTTCCTACTTCCCACCGGGTTGCCGCCGAAGCAATCTCCCGTTCTCACGTATGGACCAGGGAGCAGAGTTTTCTGCCTGTGGAATCCAGGCTTCAAAAGTCCTGTCCGTAGCTTGCAGCTGTGGAAATGCAGAGGATGAGGGAAAATCCTCCCGCGTTAGGCCCAAGGCTTTGATTTTTTTGGCAAACGTCTGATATTGTGACTGATAACTGATTTGTCTATAATAGATCATTCGTAAAGCCCACTTGGTGTCCAAATCAGGATCAGGGATAAACATTTCTCTGCCTGTTCCGGAAACAAGCTGCGAGAATTGCACATAACCCCACATTTCGGGCATATGTATATTGATCCGTCCCTGAGGTGACCATACCCAGTTGTCTTCGGGGTAAGGTTTTCCGGTGGCAGGATTAATTTCCTTTGCATAGGTTTCCCCGTTTATCAGGGTACGCCATTCAACTCTTGAAAAATTGATCCTCCATTGGTCACCCTGTCCCGGTGACTTCGCGTCTCCGGCATACTCGTTCAAAACTTCCCACGGGAGTCCTATTTCGACGGTCCATCCCTGATCGATATCGGCCGGATCGTTCAAAGTACCCTGTAGGCTGATTCCAACCTGAAGTCCCTGAATATCCCAGCTGTCAATGGCCGGGCCACCGTCACGGTAGGGTTTCGGCAGGAGCAGGTCCCAGGCTGTTCCCAAAGCATTGACCTCCAACTCATAATAACCATGAGTATCTCCATCAGGATCGATAAATACCTCAAAATCATGGTCATAAAAAATAACGGTATCCCTCCGCTTTAAACGTGCCCACAAGTGAGGTTCCTCCAGTTCAGCGGCAATATAAAGATTCGCGGAATCCCAAAGCATTTTTACACGGGTGTTAAACCTGGGAACAGGTTTTCCCAGTCCCTCGATATCCACGAAATATTCCGTCCAGGGCGCAGTTATCCAGTCGGGTTCACCGATCTTTCCATCAACGGTTATCACGCTTCCTGTCCGATAACAGACATACCCGCTGGGTTCAGGCTTTGGGGGCAGGTCCATTTCTTTATTCAGGGTGCCGTTACCGGTTTTGCGACAAGATATTAATCCTGCCGCAAGTAGTATGACAACCCCGATTCCGGTGATTCTTAACAGTTGCGGTCTCATTTTTTGGGTTCCCAAAAACAGGCCTTAGGTGATGAAATCTTTTCTTCTTTCTTTAACTGCTTAAGAGCCTTGTCAACCTCTTCCCTTGTCAGGCCGGTGAGGTTAACCAGGTCTCCTGCCTTGACTGCTTTTCCGGCCTTGCTCATTGCCTCAATGATCATTTTAGTGTGTTCCATGGTATTTAAAATTTGTATTCTGATCTAAAATAAGCAAAAAGGAACCGATCCGGAAAATCCTGTCAAAAAAGCCAAGGATTATTAATTTTAATCCCTTTTATAAATCATTCAAGACATGAAACCAACTTTGCTCATCCTGGCAGCAGGAATAGGCAGCCGGTACGGCAGCCTGAAACAGATGGACCGTTTAGGGCCGCATGGTGAATCTATAATTGACTACTCGGTTTACGACGCTGTTGAGTCGGGATTCGGTAAGGTGGTCTTTGTACTGAGGGAAGAGATCGTGGGGAACTTCTACGACCTTTTTGCCAATCGCTACAAGTCCCGCATTGAAGTTGACCATGTAGTACAACGGCTGACCGACATACCGGCGGGAATAAAGGTCAACCCTGAAAGAGCAAAACCCTGGGGAACCGGACATGCGGTCATTACAGCGTCGTCCAAGCTTCGGGAACCGTTTGCCGTGATTAATGGAGATGACTATTACGGAAAGGATGCTTTCAAGGTAATGAGCCGGTTTTTATCGATCCTGGATCCATCAGACCTCGGAATCCAATCCATGGTGGGTTATCCCATTGCGAACACTTTATCCGAATTCGGAGCCGTTTCCAGAGGAATCTGCACCGTTGATCCATCAGGTAACCTGACCGGGGTGGTTGAACGGACACACATCGAGCGCCGGAACGATGGCATCTTTTTCCTGGATGAGTCAAACAGTGAGCAATTTCTCAAAGGAACTGAAATAGTTTCCATGAACTTCTGGGGTTTCACGCCAGCCATTCTGCAATCATTCAGTTCACTCTTCTCGGTTTTTTTAAAGGAGTTCGGGCAGGAGCCTAAATCGGAATTTTACATCCCGTATGTTGTCAATAAGTTGATTGTCAAAGGCATCATTAAAACCAAGGTACTGGAAAACCAGGCTGAATGGTTCGGCGTAACCTATCAGGCGGACAAAGCCGACGTTCAGAACAAGCTGAAAGGAATGCATGAATCAGGACTTTATCCGTTCCGGATCTGGTAGCTTTGAAACGGTTACCTGCTGAAAGAACGTCCGGCTTCGAGCGCCCGCAGGTTGACCTCAACGATATCCCGGCCCTTCTTGCCGAATACCGCAACAATACCCTTCTGAAGCGAAGAAAGGTTTAGTCCGATTTGACCGGACGCCGCGCCCAGCATAACGATATTGGAAGACTTGGGTGAACCGCAGTCCCTGGCTACCTGTTCCGCATCCAGCCAGAGGCTGTTTTCCATTTTCTTCACTTCTTTTTCGATCTGCTCCAGTGAAGGATAGTCCGGAATATTCAGGTATGGAACCGCATTCGTAATAATCCATCCGTCAGGTGAGAGGAACGGGAGGTAACGGAGGGCTTCCATCGGCTCTGCCGAAAGGATCAGGTCGGCCGAACCGTGAGGGATCAGAACCGATGCTATTGGCTGGGAAGAAATACGCAGATGTGATTCCACGGCACCACCACGTTGACTCATACCATGGACCTCTGATTGCTTGATGTACATTTTTTCTTCCAGAGAAGCAAATCCGATAACGGAGGCTATGGTCAGGATACCTTGCCCCCCCACTCCGGCTAAAATAATATCCGTTTTCATGGTCGATGGGGTTTAAGCTTTCTGCTTTTTTAATCTACGGGAAGCCGTTTGGATGCATTCACGACGGCTGATGATCACCGAAATCCCCGGATGGTTGAGTTCTTCCCGGATAATGGCGACATTTTCATCGTGGTTTTTGCGAAGTGGCACTATGACCCTTAAATGTTCATCAGGAACGCCAATGCCGCGACAAATGCTTTCAATCCTGCCTGTGGCTGAAGAAGTCTGCCCACCGGTCATCCCCGTCGTCTCATTATCAGAAATGATGACCGTGATGGGACTATTCTCGTTGACTGCATCGAGCAGACCGGTCATACCGGAATGAGTAAAAGTAGAATCTCCGATAAAGGCAACGGAAGGAATCAGACCGGCATCCGCCGCACCTTTAGCCATGGTTACGGAAGCAC
This sequence comes from uncultured Porphyromonadaceae bacterium, assembly GCA_964547475.1. Lineage (GTDB taxonomy): Bacteria > Bacteroidota > Bacteroidia > Bacteroidales > UBA12481 > UBA12481. Next base: position 51,429 of record CAZJNQ010000008.1, on the reverse strand, counting down.
CCATGTCGACACAACTGTTAATCGCGTTAAATGGAGGCATAGCTGCCAGTGTATAGCAGCCAATATCGGAAAAGGTTCGACCCGGATCGAAACCTGACAGCGCTACCAATAAGGCATTGTAAGTATCTATGTGCCCGCAGCCTTTGCACATTGACGGAGGCCTGTTGGCCAGGAATCCGGGGACATCCGGTCCCTCCCGCACCGGCAGGCCCAATGCTTTAGCCACCAAATCCGGATTGAGTTCACCATCGCGCGGAATCGTACCATCGAGCCGTCCTTTGATGACCAGACCCGAATCATCAAGCAGTCCCCTCAGCTTGCTTTCCAGGAAAGGATAGCCTTCCTCCAGTACCAGCACGGTTGAAGTCAGCCCAGCCAGCATCTTGATCATTTTTACCGGTGCAGGATAGTGGGTAATTTTAAGAATCGGGTATGGGATCCCTCCGGGAAAATTCTCCTGAACATAATTGTAAGCCAGGCCGCAGGAAATAATTCCGAATGAAGGGTCAGTTCCTGCCTCCAGTCGGTTGAATTCTGATTTGAAGGCTACTTCCTGCAGTGAATCCTGCATATTAAGCAGATTGCGGTATCTTCTCCTGGCTATGGCAGGAAGTAAAACAAACTGTCTGGGATCTTCCGGAAGTTTCAACGGATTTCTTTCGCGCGGTGACCGGGTTGTTACCAGGGCTCTGGAATGGGACAGTCTGGTGGTTATCCTGATCATCACCGGGAGAGAAAATTTCTCTGAAAGTTCAAATCCTGCGAATACCATATCATAAGCCTCCTGCTGGCTTGAAGGCTCTAAAACCGGCAGCTGGGCAAAATCAGCGTAAAACCTCGAATCCTGCTCATTCTGTGATGAATGCATGGATGGATCATCTGCAACCGTGACAATAAAGCCTCCGCCCGTGCCCGTTATCGCTGCATTGATAAATCCATCGGCTGCAACATTAAGACCGACATGCTTCATGCAAACCATTGCTCTTTTCCCGGCATAGGACATGCCCAAAGCAGATTCAAGCGCTGTTTTTTCGTTGGCCGACCAGGAGCAATGAATCCCATTCTCCAAAGCCTGCCTGCTTGTCTGCACATATTCCGTAATCTCGGTGGATGGAGTTCCTGGATACGAGTATATGCCAGAAATACCCGTGTCCAAGGCAGCCTGGCCTATTGCCTCTGCCCCTAACAAGACCAGTTTTCCCATTGCTGATAAGTTGTATCAAAAAGGCAGCTTGTTTTTGCTGCCTAATACAAATGTAGCCATAATTTTCTTGGACAGCAACCGTTTTCAGGTATATTTGCCTCATATGAAACTCATTCCAGGAATCCTCATGCTATTGGCGGTCTGCTTTATCTTCCGCACCGCAGAAAGCTTTGCCCAGGAAAAGGAGAAAACCAATATCATACACCTCAGCGGACGGACCTGTACGGAAAACCAGGAGCCTGTTCCTTATGTTCATATCATCCTGGTTAATAAAAGGCTGGCTACTGCCAGTGACTTACAGGGCCAATTTAATTTTCCGGCGGAGGTCAATGATACGATCCTCTTCAGGGCTGTTGGATTCAAGTATTATACCTTGATAGTCAGGGATACTTTTTCAGTCAAATACCCTTTTATCCCGGTCGAAATGGTGCAGGACACGATTCAGCTCCGCGAACTGGTCATCAAACCCTGGCAGGGCAATTATGAAAGGTTCAAGCAGGCCGTGCTGGCTTACGAACTTCCAACAACCGACCTTGACAGGGCCGTAAAGAACCTGAACATGATGAATCTTAAAGCCATGCTGATTGACGCTCCTCCGACACCATCCATGGCCTTCCGGAATACAATGAAAGTATACAATGACCGTTTATACTGGGCAGGTCAGTTGCCACCGGTTAGCATAACCAATCCACTGGCCTGGGCTCAATTCTTTAAAGCTTTGAAAGACGGTGATTTCAAGAAAAAATGATCTTGCCTGCAGATCCAGGTCAGCCATCCGGATATTCTCTTTTCTATGCGTTCTGGCATTGACCGGTTCTAATTTATCCGGACAAGGTCTGATTCACCTATCCGGATACATAAAAGAAAGTTCTGGAAACCCTGTCGATCTTGCCAACATATCCGTCCTGGGGACTTCAATTGGTGCAATTTCCTCAGCAACCGGCTATTTCCAGTTGAACACCACTTCAAAGAATGAAATCCTTTTATCCATTTCCAGGATCGGCTACTCCCGGAAGGAATTGACAATCAAACCATCCGAATATGATAATCCGGCGGATATCCGGCTGACTATTATTCTTCAGGCTGCGCTTGAACCGGTCGGGGAAGTTGTCATCATCGCTGACAGGGACCCGGGTTCCAACCTGACGCGGATCGATCCAAAAGCCATTCAGGTGTTGCCCAATGCATCCGGAAGTTTTGAAAGCATCGTGAAAACCATGATGGGCGTGGTCTCTTCCAATGAATTGAGTTCGCAATATTCAGTCAGGGGAGGCAGCTTTGATGAAAACCTGGTTTATGTGAATGATATCGAGATTTACCGTCCATTCCTGATCCGGTCGGGGCAGCAGGAAGGGCTGAGTTTTATCAATCCCGATCTGGTTTCCTCGGTCCTGTTTTCAGCCGGCGGTTTTGACACTAAATATGGCGACCGGATGTCATCGGTCCTGGACATCAGGTATAAGAAACCGGCCTACTTTGCCGGATCTTTCTCTGCCAGCCTGATGGGCGGTAGTCTTCACCTGGAAGGAAGCAATAAGAATCACCGTTTTTCCCATATAACCGGAGTCCGCTACAAAACAAACAAGTATTTATTGAACAGTCTGGAAACGGAAGGTGACTACAATCCCCGGTTTTTTGATATCCAGACTTACCTGACCTACGATCTCACTGATGCCTGGGAGATCAGTTTCCTGGGAAATATTGCCAAAAACACATACGATTTTGTTCCCGTCACGAGAGAAACCTCCTTCGGAACCGTCAACGAGGCCATTCAGTTCAAGGTCTGGTTCGAGGGACAGGAATTGGATGAGTTTACCACTTACCTGGGTGCAGCCACCACTACCTATCATCCTTCCGACAACCTGGAAATGAAATGGATCCTATCGGCATTCCGGACTGAAGAATCCGAATCCTTCGATATTTTGGGGCAATACGCCTTAAATGAGCTTGACAAGCAATTACATTCCGACAGTTTTGCGGACAGCATCTTGAATATCGGCATCGGATCTTACCTGGATCATGCACGTAATAAATTAGATGCGAATGTTATCAGTTTCGATTATAAGGGAAAATGGCTCGCAGGCCAACATTCCGTTCAGTGGGGGGCCCGCCTGCAGCACAGTTCATTCACGGACCGCATTGAAGAATGGACCCTGATGGATTCGGCCGGCTATTCCCTGCCCTACTCAGATTCGGTGATCGAGCTCTGGCAGACTCATTTTGCTGAAGGAAAACTCTTGAACAACCAGTTTAACGGGTACCTCAGGGATTCTTACGACTGGCTTCTAAAAAACGGGAAACTGGTACTGACCGGGGGGATCCGCGCGACTTACACGGATATTAACGGAGAGTGGCTGATCAGCCCCCGCTTATCGGTCGCTTTCCTGCCTTCATGGGAAAAAGACCTGCAATTCAGGCTTGCGGCAGGTGCCTACCATCAACCCCCGTTATTCAAGGAATTCAGGAACCTGGCGGGTGAGCTAAATCCGGATGTCAAATCCCAAAAGTCATACCATCTGGTTGCAGGAACCGATTATTATTTCATGGCCTGGGACCGTCCGTTCAAGTTCACTACCGAACTTTACTATAAATACCTCTGGGACCTGATCCCTTATGAAGTGGATAATGTCAGGATACGATATTACGGAGGAAATTTGTCCTATGGGTATGCCACCGGCCTGGATCTGAAGGTCAACGGTGAATTTGTGCCCGGCATAGAATCCTGGGCGAACCTATCCATCATGAAGACCCAGGAAGACATTGAGGGTGATACGGTCGGTTATATTCCCCGGCCTACGGACCAGCGCGTCAATGTGGCTCTTTTTTTTCAGGATTACCTTCCCAATAACCGTTCCTATAAAGCCCACCTCAGCCTGTTGTTCGGATCGGGCCTTCCTTTCGGTCCTCCCGGCAACCAGGTACTTAAATCAGGGGTTCGCATGCCACCTTATCGCCGGGTTGATCTTGGTTTCTCCAAGATACTGATTGACGGCACCCGGCAATCGTCCAACCGGTTCCTGAAGCATTTCGAATCCCTGTGGTTGAGCCTGGAAGTTTTCAACCTATTGGATACCAATAACACCATGTCACATATCTGGATCAAGGATATTGCAAACCGGTTGTACGCCGTTGACAACTATCTTACAGGCAGAAGATTGAATATTAAATTACAGGCCAATTTCTGACGCCATGATGTTCGAGCACCCCCGGTTGCTTTATGGCCTGATCTTGCTGGCTGTACCCATCCTGATCCATTTCCTCAATTTTCACAGGACCCGGACGGTCTATTTCAGTTCCCTGAAATTTCTCAGGGAGGCCGAAACGAGCCGCCGAAACAGGCGAAGGATCCAGGATGTCTTTTTACTTATCCTGCGCCTGTTGATATTAGCCTGTATCATCCTGGCTTTTGCCAAACCCGTATGGAACCGGATTCCGGGAACCATTCAGACCGGAAGCCTCGTCGGTCTTTATTTGGACAATTCCTACAGCATGGAACTTGTCAACGAAGGGGAAACATTGCTGGAATCAGGGAAAACAGAGGCTGAAGAAATAATCAGGAGCTATCCCCCTGATACGCGGTTTTTATTGGTCACTAACGGATTAAATCTGGATTTTGAAGGAATTTCCGACCAACAACTTGCTTTGGAAAGGGTTGAAGTTCTGGAACCTGAACCTTATTCAGCCAATATTGCCGATATCCTTAAAGAATTTCAATCACTCAGTGACGGAGCTGGAAGAAAAATCTCAGCCCTATACCTGCTATCGGATTTCACGCAAGGTTTTTTTCAGTCACTCACCGGAGTTGACACATCCGGTATTCCGGTTTTCCCGGTTCCACTCCGGAGCAACCTGGTATCCAATATCAGCGTTGATAGCTGCTGGTTTGACCGTCCTTTGCATCAGAAAGGTCAAACGGATGTGCTGAAAGTGAAAATTTCCAACCATTCAGACCAGGATTTCAGGAACCTGCCCGTGAAACTCATTATAAATGATTCATTGAGAAACGAAACCGGCGTGGAGTTGACCGCCGGAAGTTCTTCGGAAATCAGCATTCCCTTCACCATCCAGGGTGCCGGATGGCAAAAAGGAAGGGTATCGATCTCAGATTATCCTTATGAGTATGATAATGACCTCTGGTTTACTTACCGGATTGAAGCCGGCATTTCGGTCCTTCTTCTGTTTGATCAATCACCCAATCCTTACTTTAGACAATTGTTCCGGTATGATCCCTATTTCCGCGCGGATGAATTTACCGTCAAAGGATTCCCTCGATCCGGATTCGACGGGTACCAGGCTGTAATCCTGGCCGGAATTCATTCTTTTGAAGGCCTTCTGTCTGACCAGGTCCGATCCTACCTGAACGCAGGAGGTGTCATATGGTTTTTCCCCGAGACAACCGGGCAACTGATCAGCTACAACGAATTCCTGGCATCGCTCAATCTGCCAACGATCCATTCAATAGCAACTTACACGGTGGAATCCCGTCTGGGCTCGAACATGGGTGAGTGGTTGAGATCCGTAGTAGTCAATCCCGATAAAAGGATCAGGATGCCGGTATTTAACCAGACTTTTAAATTCATCAATTCCGGAAGAAGCAGGTCTGATTTGCTGACCACTGTCGGTGGTGATATTATACTGAGCCGTTTCCGCGCCGGCAACGGAACTTTTGTTTTAAGCGCCTTTCCGCTTGAAGGGCAGGCCACCGACCTGATGTATCATCCACTTTTCATTCCTTTTACTTATCTCATTACGACTTCCGGGCTGAGTCATGAAAAATTATACTGTGTTGCCGGCCATGATGAACCGGCTGATATCAGTTTTACCCTGCGGCCGGATGCAGGCTCGGTGATACTGGTCAATGCCCTGACGGGGGAAGAGACGCATCCGTCAGTCAAACCTGGATTTGGCGGCAAGACTCATGTATACCTGGATTACGTACCGGTTCCCGGACATTATGAACTCAGGCAATCAGACAATTCAGTTGCCTGGGTGGCTTACAATCTGGACCGAATCGAATCGGAATTAAACTATCTCCCTGACAGCGTGATCATGGACAAATTCACTCAGGCAGGCTGGTCAGTGAACCATCAAACCCCGCAAGCAAACAACTTCATCATTAAACCATTCCTTCCCGAAAATCACAGGAAGAGCCTATGGCACTACTTTCTATTGGCGGCCTTGATCCTGTTGGTCACCGAGTCTCTTGTAATGCACCGGAAAAAGTAATTCCTTTGTAGTATTATCAAAACCTTTATTTCGCATGAAGCCGAATGAGTACATCACGCGCGAGGAGCTCTATGGAGCACATAATTATCACCCGTTGCCGGTAGTGCTGGACCATGGCCAGGGAGTGTTTGTCTGGGATGTGGTAGGCAAGCGTTATTTCGACTTTCTTTCGGCCTATTCTGCTGTTAATCAAGGGCATTGTCATCCCAAGATACTCCAGGCCATGACAGAGCAGGCCCGGAAAATGACCTTGACATCAAGGGCTTTTTACAATTCTGTATTGGGCGAATATGAGGAATACATAACACGGTATTTTGGTTACGACAAAGTACTTCCCATGAATTCAGGCGCCGAGGGGGACGAAACAGCCCTTAAGCTTTGCAGGAAATGGGCTTACACCCGTAAAGGAATCCCCGAAAACCAGGCCAAAATCATTGTGTGCGAGGGCAATTTCCATGGCCGCACCATCACTGTCATATCGATGTCCACGGATCCCGACTCATATGGGGGATTTGGTCCCTTCACCCCTGGTTTCATTAAAATACCTTACAACGACATCCGGTCCCTTGAAGAGGCTTTAAAGGATCCTACGGTAGCTGGTTTTCTGGTTGAGCCCATCCAGGGTGAGGCCGGGGTTTTTGTTCCGGATCCCGGATATCTCAGCCAGGCTGCAAAATTGTGCAAGAAGAACAATGTTCTATTCATTGCCGATGAAATCCAGACGGGGATAGCCCGGACCGGAAAGCTTCTGGCTTGTGATCATGAGAATGTACGACCGGATATTCTGATCCTCGGCAAGGCCTTGTCGGGTGGTTTTTATCCTATTTCAGCCGTTCTGGCCGATGATGATATCATGCTTTGCATCAAGCCGGGAGAGCACGGATCGACCTTTGGGGGCAATCCGCTGGCGGCTAAAATCGCCATCGCAGCACTTGAAGTTGTGAAAGAAGAAAAACTGGCTGAAAATGCAGAAACAATGGGGCACATCTTCAGGGAAAAGTTAAGCCAAATCAAGTCGGACCGTATTGAGCTGATCAGGGGGAAAGGCCTTTTGAATGCTATCGTCATAAAACCCAAAGTGGGTACAACCGCCTGGGATGTATGTCTGGCAATGAAAGACAACGGTCTTATAGCCAAACCGACGCATCAACATATCATCCGGTTTGCTCCGCCTTTGGTTATAACGGAAGAGCAGGTGCTGGAATCATCTGATATCATCAGGAAAACCATCGAAAGCCTGTAACTAGGTCAATTTCAGGGCATAGTAACTCAGCATGATCTCCAGGTTTATTCTATTTCCTGCAATAGTAATTTTGTTGACCGGTCTGTCTGGTCCGGCTAAAGCGCAACCAGACAGCCTGCCGGATGGGATCTGGTTTAAGCATGCTGATAATACCGGGAAAAGGTTCCTCTACAGTCAGACCATCATATGGTCAGCCAGCCTTGGTGCCCATCTCGCTCTCAATATTAAAGAGGGCTGGACAGAAAGGGTAACCTGGAGAATGTATCGAAGGACCTTCACGCTGCCTCCGGTCTGGGACGATGATCACTGGTCATGGAACTATGAAGTTCATCCCGTAATGAGTTCCTTTTCATACTTGTCGTACCGGAACCGCGGGGCGCACTGGACGGGGGCCATCGCGGGAACCGCCTTGAATTCGATCATTTATGAATACGTAATTGCCGGCGGAACACAACAGCCCAGTTGGAATGACATGATAGCAACCCCAATCCTCGGAAGCCTGCTGGGGGAAGGCATTTATCAGGTAAAAAAGCTGATGTTGAGAGACAAATATTTAGCCTGGTGGGAGAAGATACTGATAACAGCTACGGATCCCTTTGAAGTTTTCTATTATGGGTTCAACTACAAAAAAATAGTGTCCGCCCGATACCGTTAGTATGAGCATTTCCGGTGGCTGCGAACTGGCAGTCCATGATTAAACAAAAAAAAAGTCCCCGCAAAAAATTGCGGGGACTTTTTTGTCATTTTTTACAGCTCATTCAGGAGCCGGTTATTTTCCGATTTCAAACAGGTTGTATTCAACCCTGCGGTTCTGGGCACGGCCTTCCGGTTTTTTATTATCCTGGGCAGGTTTCGTTTCGCCGAAATACTGCAGCCTGATCCTGTCGCCTCCAATACCTTTATTGATCAGGTAATCTTTGGCTGAATTAGCTCTTTGTTCTGAAAGTTTCAGATTATACTCTTCGGTTCCGACATAATCCGTATGGCCATCGAATTGAATACCGAAATCAAGGTGGTTAACCAAGGCGTTTGAAATCTTGTCAAGGGTTTCGATTCCTGCCGGTTTGAGTTTGTAGGAGTCAAAATCGAACAGGATCGGTTCCATGAAGAGATTATATTTAGCAATAATGGCTTTCATGTCAAACGGACAGCCTTTCAATTCACTGACACCAGGTTTATCGGGGCAGGCATCCTCACTGTCCGGGATTCCGTCCCGATCGCTGTCCAGAGGGCAGCCGAACCGGTCAACCTTATATCCTTTAGGTGTGTTCGGGCAACGGTCGTCTTTATCAATCACGCCGTCTCCGTCAGTGTCAGGGCATCCTTTCAGGGCAGCCGGACCTGCAACATCCGGGCAATCATCCAGTTTATCCTGAATGCCGTCACCATCGGTATCGGGGCAGCCGTTGAACTGTTTCAATCCCGCAACGGTCGGGCATTCATCCTGGTAGTCATAAATTCCATCCTTATCCGTATCCAGTGGACAACCGTCAGCATCAACCGGCACACCAGCCGGAGTATCGGGGCACTTGTCGAGCTTATCAACGACACCGTCACCATCAGCGTCTTTTTTCTTGGCTTTTCCGGGGGTGATATACAATCCAACGGAGTTTTCGAGGAAGAGGTCTCCACCCTTTTTACCGGTAGTCACGACATCACCCACTACACCATCAACCTTATCTGTAAAAGGGTACATCAGGGCAGTCTGTGCCACGAAACTGATAGCAGGGCTGATCCTGAGATTGAGGCCAACCGCTCCATAGAGGTCAGGGGTTACAAATTTATCTGCAAATGCGCCATTTTCGCCAGTGCCTGATGCGTTTGCATAATTGGCCCCCACACCGGCCAGGAGATAAGGAGCAAGCAAGGCGTTTTCCTTTAAAATGTAACCATTATTGAACTTATACTTAGCCAGCAGGTTGGTGTTGAACATGTGGGTGTAGAAATTCAGCCAGGTAGGGGCTCCGAGCTTGCCTTGATCGTTCGTGCGCTCTCCATCATAGAAAAAATGGAGCATAAGATCCAAAGATGGATTCAAGTATCTCGCAAGGCTGGCACCCACCCCATATCCCTGTGAAAAAGAATAAAACTGGTTGGCAAGGTCACCATTGTATTCCATAACCCCGAAATGTGCGCCAACTCCCCATTTATTGTCAGCATTCTGCGCATTAACAGCCGTAACACTGATCATAAATAGTGAAATCAAGAGTAATCTTTTTAGCTTCATATCCGGTACAGTTTAAGTAAGTGTCAATTTAGGTTTTCTATTAAGATCAAAAGTAAATCATTTCTAACGATCTGCAAAACCGAATGAATGTTTTCCTTGTCACGGCTGACAGACCCGGCCATATATTCAGGTATTTGCATGATCAATAGATCAGCTCTATTCGTGTCGTATCAAAAGCTTTTATAAAAAAAGTATCCGTCCGGAAGACCTGCTCATCATTCTTTCTTTTTGACCATCGGATCAGAATATCCTGATGTCCGATAATCTGGCAGAGCACCTCCTGGTCAATGTTCATGCCGCTAAACTGGTACATTTCACTTTTACAGCAGACTTCGCAACTGGTAAAGCCATTAAGCAGACGAAACTCGAAATAATCTTGTTCGTTGACCGGTTGTGCGTTCAGCACGTGGATCTGAAGCACGGCTTTTGGCAGAATCTGATACCGGGCATCAATACCCCCTTCACTTTTAACCTCCTCGGTGTTCAGTTCAAGAGTCCAACCATAATATCCGGCTTTGGCAAAGTTCAGTTTGAGACCCGTATAGTTTCTATAATCCATCTCGAATGAAAAGCGCCCGCCCGTATCGGTAATGCGGGTTCCGGCCAAATCGTAGTTGGCTCTGAAGATACCCGCCTCTATTCTCTGGGTCCACAGCTCAACCGTCGCTCCACCCACTGGTATTCCCTGGTTAGGATCCTCCAAATTGCCTGAAATAACAAGCGTCTCGTGCCTGGTACATCCCAGGAGGAAGAACTGGGACACGAAGGCGATAAGTAGAATTCTGACCCTCAAAATGGATCCAGGCATAAACAGGATAGAAATCAATCCTCGCATAACCAAAGCTGATTAATAAAAGTACAAACCGGGAACCAGTCTTGGCCCACCTGCTCACAACTTTTTTTTTAAAATGCCATAAAACGGAGTTTAAAAACTATTTTTACGATAAAGCAGCTCCCATGAAAGAGATTAAAACCCTCGAGCCCCAAGCCTTGTGGTGTTTCTTTGAGCAAATCCTTCAGATTCCCCGGCCCAGTGATCACGAAGACTGGATTCGCGAATTCCTGATCCAGTTTGCCCGGGACAGGAACCTGTTTCATACCGTTGATTCTGCCGGTAACCTGCTGATCCGGAAGGAGGCCATGCCTGGGTTCGAAAACAGAACCGGGGTATGCCTTCAAAGCCATCTTGACATGGTGTGTGAGAAACATGCCTCCCTGGATTTTGATTTCCTGAAGGATTCCATCCAGGCATATATTGATCAAGGATGGATCAAAGCCAGGGGAACAACCCTCGGAGCTGACGATGGGATCGGGATTGCCGCCCAGATGGCCATCCTTGACTCACGGCACGTCTCGCATGGCCCGCTTGAATGCCTTTTCACCGTTGCCGAGGAAACCGGTCTGAATGGCGCTTTCGGCCTTGAACCGGATTTTCTGGAAAGCGCCATTCTATTGAATCTGGATTCGGAAGATGAGGGTGAATTGTTTATCGGTTGTGCTGGTGGGATCGATCTGACGGCCTGGCTTGATTTTGAGAAAGACAAGGTTCCTGCAGGTTTTTGTGGACTGGATCTGATGATTCATGGATTGAAAGGAGGACATTCGGGAGACGACATTCACAGGGGATTGGGAAATGCAAACAAGATAATGACTCGTTTTTTATGGGAAAACAGTGATGATTTTGATATCAGGATTCACGACTTCACCGGTGGCAATCTCAGGAACGCCATTGCCCGTGAAGCCAAGGCAACGGTTGCCGTACCTGTTATCCATAAGAAGTCAATAATTGATGCTTTTCAAGCTTTCTCATCGGTCCTGAAAGAGGAATTGGCACGCACGGAACCGACCCTGGATTTTTCAATCAAAGAAGTTGATGTTCCCGATTGGGCAATTGACGAGGATACACGATCTAACCTGTTGAACTCACTGTACTCTTGTCCGCATGGGGTGATTTCCTGGAGCCAGGTAATCCCGGGACTTGTCGAAACATCGACCAACCTGGCTGCCGTCAGGTTTGAAAAAGACAGGATTAAAGTAACCACCAATCAAAGAAGTTCCAGGGAATCAGCCAAACAGGATATTTCGCAGATGGTGGAGAGTGTTTTTCTCCTCGCAGGAGCAGAAATCCAGAAATCGACAGGATATCCCGGCTGGAATCCCAATCCTGATTCGGAAATTCTTTCCATCACGGCTCAGGCTTATTCTGACCTTTTCAGGGAAGAACCCAAGGTTAAAGCCATCCATGCCGGACTTGAATGCGGGCTGTTTCTTACCAGGTATCCGCGCATGGATATGGTTTCATTCGGCCCGACGATCAAAGGTGTACACAGTCCTGATGAGCGCCTTGACATTGAATCCGTGATACGTTTCTGGCATCTCCTGGTTGAAGTTCTTAAACGAATCCCCTGATATGGAAATTCCGGGCATTGTCAAACGGGATCCCTATCTGTCGCCCTATTCTCAAAAGATCCGGGAAAGGCAGGAACGAATTCACCTGAAAAGGATTGCTTTAACCGGTCAAACTGGTTCCCTGTCCGATTTTGCCAACGGGTATCACTATTTCGGCCTGCATCGTTCAGAGCATGGATGGCTTTTCAGGGAATGGGCTCCCAACGCCAATTCAATGTGGCTTACCGGGACTTTTAACAACTGGCAGCTGCAAGACAAATACCGGTTTGGTCCCGGCAAAAACGGCCAATGGACTTTGGATCTTCAAGAAGATCAGATCCATCATCTGGATGAATATAAACTTTGGGTGACATGGGATGGCGGCGGAGATTACAGGATACCACTGTATGCCAACCGGGTTGTTCAGGATGAGGTGACCAAGGTCTTCAATGCACAAGTCTGGGACCCTCCGGAGAGCGGCCATTCCCGGCATTCCTTGAAACGGATTCCTTTTCCGGGAGCAAAGCCCCTGCTGATTTATGAAGCTCATGTGGGCATGTCCTCGGAAGAAGGCAAGGTTAATTCCTTCAATTCCTTCCGGACCGATATTCTGCCCCGGATTGCCCGGCTGGGTTATAACACGATCCAGTTGATGGCTATCCAGGAGCATCCCTATTATGGTTCTTTCGGATATCATGTTTCCAGTTTCTATGCTGTCTCAAGCCGTTTTGGCACACCTTCCGACTTGCGGGACCTGGTTGCGGAAGCACACCGCCTGGGCATCCGGGTCATCATGGATATAGTTCATTCACATGCCGTTAAAAACACGGTTGAGGGTCCGGGACTGTTTGACGGATCACCGGGAATGCTGTTTCATACGGACCACCGGCGCGAACATCCGGCCTGGGATTCCTTGTGCTTCGATTACGGCAAGAACGAAACCCTCCACTTTCTGTTGTCCAATTGCAAGTACTGGCTGGAAGAATATGATTTTGATGGCTTCCGCTTTGATGGAGTCACCAGCATGCTATATTATGATCATGGACTCGGAAGGGATTTTGCAACCTATGACGCCTATTTTAATGCCGGTGTCGATGAGGATGCACTGGTTTATCTGGCATTGGCAAATGCCTTGATTCATGAATCCAAGCCTGAAGCGATTTCGATAGCGGAGGACATGAGCGGATTGCCGGGACTGGCGGCCCCTCTGCCTGAAGGCGGCCTCGGATTCGATTACAGGTTAGCCATGGGAATACCGGATTTCTGGATTCGAACGTTGAAGGAAAAGCCTGATGAAGAGTGGAATGTAACCGGAATCTGGTGGGAACTGACCAACCGAAGGCAGGATGAAAAAACAGTTTCCTACGTTGAATCCCATGACCAGGCCCTGGTCGGGGATAAAACCGTCATTTTCAGGCTGGCCGACAAAGAGATGTATACTCATATGGCAGTCAACACTCCCAGTCTGATCATCGACCGTGCCATCGCCTTGCATAAAATGATCAGGCTCGTGACCCTGTCAACACACGGAGGTGGTTATCTTACCTTTATGGGCAATGAGTTCGGTCATCCGGAGTGGATCGACTTTCCCCGGGAGGGGAACGGGTGGTCCTATCATTATGCCAGAAGGTTATGGAGTCTTGCCAGTAATCCGTTACTGAAGTACATCGGCATGGACCGTTTTGACCAGGCCATGATCCGTCTCTTTTCCGATGAAGATCTCCATACCGGACAAATTATTTCCGTGCTTAACATGGACCGGGATCATGTTCTGGCATTCAGGAGGGGCGATCACCTGTTTGTATTCAATTTCCATCCGGTCAATTCCTACACGGGGTTTGGCATTAATTGTGATGCGGCTGAATACCGGATCGTTCTGGATACTGACCGGCTTGAATTCGGAGGATTTGGGAGAATTGACGACACCATGGCATACGATGCTTTTCCTCTCGGCAAGCTGGGTTCCGGTTACCAGTTGAAGCTTTACCTGCCCTGCCGGATAGGATTGGTCTTGAAAAAAATAACCACACCGCATGCCCGTTGAAATGGGATAGTCAGACCGGTATGAATTCCAGGATCATCATCTACCAGCTTATGCCCAGGTTATTTACCAATAACCGGCGGGATCCTGTCCATAATGGTTCGATACTGGAAAACGGATGTGGAAAGTTTAACGATTTGACCAACAGGGTCATCGAAGAACTGTCCGAGTATGGCATTACCCATATCTGGCTTACCGGAATTCTGCGTCATGCCACAACAACTGACTACCCGAACAATAACCTGAAATCCAGCTCTCCTGATATTGTAAAAGGAAAGGCCGGATCGCCTTTTGCGGTTACGGATTATTATGATATTGACCCCGACTTGTCAATCTCGGTTCCAGACCGGATGGATGAGTTTAACAGCCTGCTGAACCGGATCCACTCCCACGGGCTGAAGGTGATTATCGATTTCATTCCCAATCATGTGTCGAGGGATTACCGGTCCGTTCAAAAGCCCCAGGGTGTATTGGATCTTGGTGCTTTGGACGATCCTTCAGTTTCTTTTAAAAGGGACAACAACTTCTATTATCTCCCTGGTCAATTCTTAAGGATCGGGAATTATTCTGAGAGTCCGGCCAAGGCGACAGGTAATGATGTTTTTAACTCAAATCCGTCAGTAAATGATTGGTATGATACCATAAAGATCAATTATGGAATCGATTTCTCCGATCATACCAATCATTTTGACCCGATACCCGATACCTGGAACAAGATGAAAGATATCCTGCAGTTTTGGGTTGCCAAGGGCATTGACGGCTTTCGTTGCGACATGGCGGGTATGATTCCCGTTGAATTCTGGGCCTATTCCATTCAGAGAATAAAGGCCCAAAATCAAGAAATCATTTTCATTGCCGAACTGTATGAGCCTGAACGATACCGTGATTTTCTTGAATCAGGCGGATTCGATTTCCTGTACGATAAGGCTGGCTTTTACGATATCCTCCGGCCCGTTATTACCGGACAAAGTTCGACTCAAAATATCAGCCGGATCTGGCAATCACTTGAAGGTCTGGATCCCAAGATGCTGCGATTCCTGGAAAACCATGATGAACAGCGGATCGCTTCAAGCCATTTCGCGGGTGATCCCCGGAAAGGATTGCCCGGCATGGCTCTGGCTGCCCTGATGAATAAAGGCCCCCTGTTGCTTTACTCGGGCCAGGAAGTGGGAGAACCTGCGACCGGATCAGCGGGTTTTAGCGGTGATGATGGCCGGACCAGCATTTTCGACTATACAACCATGCCTGAAATCCAGAAATGGTATGCCGGAGGAAAATGCGATGGATCCTTTCTGTCACCGGAACAATATCTCCTTCGACGGGAATATTCTTCCCTGATCAGGCTTGCTTCCCAATCACCCGCCAAGGATGGCGCTTTTTATGATCTTACATGGGCTAACGGGGACAATCCGGAAAGTGACCGGACCTATGCTTTTATCCGCTATCATCCGGATGCTGCAAATGTCCGGGGAGGCGAGGCCGGCAGCCGCGGATATAAAATCTGGCTGATTGTCATCAGCTTTGATTGGCGGATCAGAAACCTGAATATCCGGATCCCTGCTCATGCATTGGAAATTCTTGGATTCACGGATGATTCGCGGATCCTTATCAGTCCGTTGCCCGGTTTTCCCGGCGAAACGCAAAACCTGCTGATTTCTCAAATAACCACGAGAGGTGTGAAAGTGGAGCTCAATCAAGCCGGTTACGTTATCTGTCAGAGCTTTTTACCCGCCTGAAGGTCTCATGCCCATTTGAGAAGAACAAAATCCTGCCGGTGAGGTAAAAGGTTATTCTTGGGGTAAATACGGACACAATAATTGAAAACGCCTGGCTGTGTTGGAATAGCTGCAATCCGGTAACTTGTATGCCCGTTCAGCTTTTCGGCCCTGGTAAACTCCTTGGTGTACAGGAACTGCTGTTGTCCGCTGGGCAAGGATGTCACTACCAGCAATTCCACACCCACATCCTCGGGTGCCAGCCCGTTCAGCTTAAGAATAACCTCACCGGTAAGTTTCTCGCCCATCGGCAGAGGCTTGGACAGGTCCATGGAGTATTTGGTTTCGATCACTTCAATGGAATCCCAGAGAGATGAAACCCGCTTTTTCCATCGCGTTATTTCACGGGCCAGGTGGTAATTATTGGTTTTAATGTCGCTGCAGCGCTCCTTCAACTTCCGGTAAAACCTTTCGGAATAATCATCAATCATTCTCCGGGTAGTAAAATGGGGAGCTATCTGGGCAATGGCATTCTTAACATACCGGATCCAGCCTTCCGGGACACCTTGTTTGTTTCTGTTGTAATACAAGGGTACAATCTGTTCTTCCAACAGGTTGTAGATCATGGTCACGTCCAGTTCGTCCTGGAAATTCTGGTCCTCATATATCCTTTCTTCCTGCAAGGCCCAGCCGGCCTCTGGTTTATAGCCCTCACACCACCAACCGTCCAGGACACTGAAATTCAGCACGCCGTTCATGGCAGCTTTCATCCCGCTTGTGCCTGAAGCTTCCAGCGGCCTCGTCGGAGTGTTCAGCCAGACATCAACCCCCTGCACCAGCTTCCGGGCCACTGTCATGTCGTAGTTTTCAAGAAAAACTATCCTTCCCCTGAATTCCGGTTTTCTGGATATTTCGACAATGTACCGGATCAGGTCCTGGCCGGCTTTGTCCCTGGGATGGGCCTTGCCTGCAAAAATAAACTGAACGGGCCTTTCCGGATGATTGACAATTTTAGCTAACCGTTCCAAATCCCTGAATATCAGGTGTGCCCTTTTATAAGTGGCAAAACGTCGGGCAAAACCGATCGTCAAGGTATTCGGATTCAATCTCTGGTTGATTTCAAGGATTTGCTTCGGGGGCTCATGGCGCCTGATTGAAACCTTTTCGAGCCGTTGCCGGATGTAATTGATCAGTACCGCCCGTAACGACTGGCGGATAGCCCAGATCTCTTCATCAGGTACACC
Source organism: uncultured Porphyromonadaceae bacterium (assembly GCA_964547475.1). GTDB lineage: Bacteria > Bacteroidota > Bacteroidia > Bacteroidales > UBA12481 > UBA12481. Next base: position 34,141 of record CAZJNQ010000008.1, on the reverse strand, counting down.
GTGTATCCTCTCCCAGTAAGTTATATCTGATTGATTTTCAATAAATTCTCGCCCAAATGCATCAAGGTAAAGCTTTTGCCACTCCCCGGCTGCCCAGGTCTGGTAATGAACGCCATTGGTCACATAGCCTACGTGGAGTTCTTCCGGGAAATAACCTTTCCATAGATCCTGGAAAATCTTACGGGTTACTTCTCCGTGCAAATTGCTGACCGCATTAATTTCCTGTGACAAGCGAGAAGCCAGGTGGGACATCGAAAACCTTTCCTGAACATTTCCGGGTTCAATGCGTCCCAGATTGATAAAATCATCCCAATTAATGTTCAGCCGTTCGGGGTAATGGCTCATGTAGGTGCGGATCATTGCCTCCGAAAAGGTATCGTGGCCTGCCGGAACCGGCGTATGGGTGGTGAACAGGGTTGATGCCCTGACAACCTCCAGGGATTCATCGAAGGTGAACCGTTTAATTTCCATCAACCTTCGGATCCTTTCCAGGCCAATAAAGGCGGAATGCCCTTCATTGCAATGATAAATATCCGGAGTAAGCCCCAATCGTACAAGTATCCGGATGCCTCCCACACCCAGCACCATTTCCTGTTTCAACCGGTTCTCTTCGTCTCCACCGTAGAGGTGATAGGTAACAGATTGATCAGAAGGCTGATTGGCCTCGAAGTCTGTATCGAGAAGATAGAGCGAAATCCTCCCGACCATGCATTTCCATAACCTGACATGAAGAATCCTGCCTGGCAGGGCGATTTGAACCTCCATCCAGTTCCCCTCTGCATCCATGACCGGTTCAATAGGAAGATCAGAGAACTGTTCAGGAATGTCCTCTGCGATCTGTTCACCGTTGATGGTAAGAACTTGCCGGAAATATCCATACCTGTACAACAGCCCGATGCCGGTCATGGGCATGTTTCGGTCGCTGGCTTCCTTCAGGTAATCTCCAGCAAGGATACCCAAGCCTCCCGAATAGATTTTCAGGCTTGAATGAAAACCAAATTCCATGCTGAAATAAGCAACTGAGGGTTGCGACGAATCGGGCGGCTGTTGAATGTAATCTTCAAATCTGCCAAGAACTTCCCCGTAGCGTTGGGTGAAATGCTTATCCTTTTCCAGGCTGATCAGGCGGCTTAAAGAAATGTGCCTCAGCAAGACTATTGGATTGTGATCGGCCTTTTCCCACAGATCGGGATCAATGGAACGGAACAGATTCTCAGCATCGATGTTCCAGGTCCACCAGATGTTCTTCGAAAGGGACACCAAGCCACTGAGTTTCTCGGGAAAAGCAGATTCAATAACGATCTTTTTCCAGATCGGTTCTTCGATCCTGGCCACCCTGACCCTGCCGGTATCTACCGTTTCACCTGAATATTCCGGTTCCGGACGGTCAATCTGGCTGACGCTGGCCAAGGCTGATGCATAAGCCTCCCTGTAAGATTGGTAGAATAAATCCCATGCGGCTTTTTGGGACCAATCCTGGGATAATTCCCGAATCTTGTCACGCCGGCTTTCGATAACCGGAATCACCTTTACGATAGTCGAACTGATCCAGGAAACGAGTTCCTCATCAGAATGGTTTTTCCTGGGAGCAATGGCTACCGGTAGCTGAGGAAAATCAGATTTAAAGGATTGAAACCATAATCCACATCCTGACTGATCAGTGGTAATTGTCGGCACACCGCAGGCCAGGCTCTCTATAGGAGTATAACCCCAAGGTTCATAATAGGATGGGAAGAGGGTGTAATCCATTCCTGTTATAACCTCATAATAGGTCATGTTGAGGATCCCGTCCTGCCCGTTGAGGTAACAGGGAATGAACAGGACATTTACCTTTTTTTGGGAACCGTTATCCAGACCGACCTCGCCGATCAGCTTCAGTATAGGATCAACAGATGCATCATGCAAGTTATGGGTCAGGTGCAAGGAACCTTTAATTTCGGCTGATTCATGCTTGACGCGCTGCAAAACGCTGTTGCGTGGGCCGTAATTATAAGCTGGGACCAGGATAAAGGCGAGGACGGGTCGCCGGATTTCCGTGGTTTTTTCGAGTTCGGCCAGTGAACGGATGAAAATATCAAATCCTTTGTTCCTGAATTCGTACCGGCCGCTCGTCGCTATCATAAAAACAGTTTCGGGGTAATGATTCCCGGTCACTGCCTCGGCAATAGCAATCATTTTTTTTCTGGCAGCCAGACGGTCTGATTCAAGCTTGCCACGATCCGGGATACTGGCCGTATCAAAACCGTTAGGCGTCAGGTAATCAGGAGATTTTCCGAGCAATTGCTTGCATTCTTCAGCCGTAATACCGCTTACAGTAGTAAAAACATCCGCAGCGAGTGCCGCATTCTTCTCCATCGAGTGCTTTGCCCTTACATTTAACCGGGCGGCTGTTTCATCACCGGAGTACTCCTGGAGGTGCTCGTACAACTGCATACCGTTACCGGCTATTGAACGTCCTACCGTCGTTGCATGAGTGGTGAAAACTGAAGCTATGTAAGGAGCCTCCTTTTCAAGATAAAGCACACCCATGCCGGTCATCCACTCATGAAAATGAGCGATCACATTCCTGTACCGGTGATATTCGCTGAAATTCCTGATCAGCATTCCGGCGGCATAACCGAAAAGTGAAGCTTCGACATAATCCCAGTCGCCAGTAATGGAATCAAGCTTGTAATCTTCCCAGGCCTTGCTGAATATTTCATCCTTCTTCCCAATCAAAGAAGTGAAGTCGATCATGATCACCAGGGGTGAACCCGGAATGTTCCAGTTCCCTATGCGGAAATTGAGCCCAAGCTGGACGGCATGTTGCTTCCAGCCTGCGAACAGAGACTGATCTTCCGTAAATTCAGGATTTTCATGTTCCTCACGCCAGGTATCCGGACCAATGTATACATACTGGCCGTCATAAGCTTTTTGGGATTCACTATTCTTGGAGGTCAAGACGGTATGAATTCCACCGATTTTATTACATACCTCCCAGCTGACTTCGAAGACCATATCCGGAAGCTTGGGCGATCCGTTTTCCCTCATAATTTCCTTTCAAAAAAACAGCACGAATTAACTAATTTTTTCCCTTTTTACCTGCCCGGGTTGTTTTGGTTGCCTTGTCGGGCAGTTTGGTACTTACAGGATCTTGACGTCCGGCTGATTTGGCAGTAGTATTCCTTTTCTTTCTTAATTGTTTGAGAATATTCTCATAAGCTCCGATCGCTTCATCCAGATTCTGCCCTGCGAGTTCCTCCAGGGGGATTCCCTTGTAACGCACTCTTTTGGTTTTTTTCTCCAGGCGGATAATGAAATCACTCAGGATATTCATGTAATTGATAAAGGCATCATAGGGACTGTTATAGGGGTTGAAGTAATTGTGAACAGCCTGGTCAGTAAAAAATTTGGTTGACATGTAATAGAAATGATCGCTGGCTTGCAGATAAGCCCAGTCTTTTGTGAGCGCCTGGTCTTGTGCCTGAAGGACCAGGGTTCTGAGGGAATACAGCTTGTTAAAGGCTTCCTTTTGCATTTCATTGCCCAGCCAGGCCGACAGATCTCTCTCCTCATCAGCCCAGGAACTGGGATAAGGAACCGATAATGGAGCTACAGGCTGATATTCGCGTGCCAATTCTGAAGGAGTGCAAAAACACAGGTTGCGATCCTTGACCACCTGCCGGACCATCGCTTCCAGGAACTGGTGGATACCTGATTCAAGGGGTTGATGTTCGCCGAAGGTTTCATAGTCCATGAAAAGGTTGATGAATTCCTCACCTTTGGGTGTGGCCTTGATCCAGCCGATATACTTCTCAGCCTTAAGCGGCCATTCCGACCAGGAGCGGTTGGAAAAACGGAAAGCAAGATCGTCACTGAGCTTATAATTTCTCAGCAGCACTTTAAGTTTGGGATTAAGTACATTGTAATAGAGAAAGTTAGGACTTTTCCATCCCAGGACATGTTTGGCCCCTTCTCCAATCATGGCCTGATAACCCATCTTAGCCACTGCTTCACCGGTGGCATCGGAATACACCAATTCCGTATTGCGGAAAACAGTTGGAGTAAGGCCAAACACAGACTCAATCCGGCTCCGGTGCAAATTGACCTGGTCCACAAACTCCTCCTGGCTGGCCTGCGATACCAGTGAATGTGAATAAGTCTCCGAGAGGAACTCAACCGAGCCGGTGGAAGCCAGTTTCTGGAAACTCTTTATAACATCGGGTGCATATAATTCCAGTTGGTCAAGAAAAAGCCCGGTCATGGAGAAAGTCACCTTAAACTGATCCTTAAATTCTGTTAAAAGGCTATAAAGCAATTCATTGGTGGGTATATAACAACGGTTGGCCACCTTCTTCAGAATATGTTTATTGAGATAGTCGTCATAATAATAATGATCGTTGCCTACGTCAAAAAAACGATAGCGCTTGAGGCGAAACGGTTGGTGAACCTGAAAGTAGAAACAGATCTTTTTCATGACGGTTAACTGGTTGAATTCAGAAGATTTAAGTAATGGTTCTTAAGTTCAAGGGCTGATTTCTCCCATTTCAGGTTTTCGACCTCTCCCTTGCCGTATTCCTGAAACATGGAGGAGAGGCCATTATAGGTAATCAGTCCATGGATGGCATCCGCCATGGCATCCACATCCCAGAAATCGATTTTAATCGCATGCTTCAGTATCTCTGAAACACCCGATTGTTTTGAAATGATCACCGGCACATTGGAGCGCATGGCTTCCAGCGGGCTGATCCCGAAGGGTTCCGATACGGATGGCATTACATAGACATCGCTCAGGGCGAACATATAGTCCACTTCCTGACCTTTAAGAAAATCGGTGAAATGAAATTTTTCCATGATCCCCAGCCGGGCGGCATAGCGGATCATTTTCCTCAGGAGATCACCGCTGCCCGCCATCACGAACCGGACATTATCGGTATGCTTCAGGACCTTGTTTGCAGCATCCATAAAGTATTCCGGACCTTTCTGGTAAGTGATCCTGCCTAAAAAAGTAACAACCTTCTCGTCGAAATTCTTTTTAACCTGAGCCGGTTCTTTATCCCGGTCTGACTCAACGGCATTATAAACGGTAACAACTTTTCCAGGATCAATGCCATACCGGTTAATTACTATGCTACGCGTAAGGTTGCTGACGGTAACCACCAGGTCCGCAGCCATCATGCCTGATTTTTCGATGTCGTAAACAATCGTGTTGTAGTTTTCTCCTGACCGGTCAAACTCCGTGGCATGAACGTGCACAATGAGAGGCTTCCCGCTGACATTTTTGGCGGCTATTCCTGCCGGATAAGTCAACCAGTCATGAGCATGGATCAGGTCGAAATCCTGTTCAATCGCTATTTCGGCAGCTATGATGGAGTAGTTAGAAACTTCCTGCATCAGGTCAGGTCCGTAACGGCCTGTAAAATCAATCGTGCCCATGATCTCCGTATATTCCGAAGATTCGGGGGTTACCTGACGGAATTTGCCTGACCAGTATGTATCTCCAGCCAGAAGGCGATCTTTGATGTATTGCTCGAACTCTTCCGGTGAAAGGTAAGGAACGAGCCCGGATCCGATCTCGATGTAGAGCATTTCCTGAACCATTTCCGGGCTTGACTGGTCTTCTGATGGTATACCTGAGGTTTTGAACTGATAGTTTCTTTTCCTGATCGGTATCTGTGAAGCGCCCAACAGCTTGAGCGAACTCTGATCCTCATCGCCATAAGCTTTCGGCACAACAAAAATGACATCCACTCCGTGATAGGCCAGTCCCTGCGTAAGACCGTAACAAGCTGTTCCCAAACCTCCGCTGATATGCGGAGGAAACTCCCACCCAAACATCAATACGCGCATAGTGGCTAATATTTCTTCAACAGATAGATTAATCGTAGAATTTCAGCAACACTTGCTGCAGAAGAAACGGCTCCGCAAGGCGCATGTGGCAGGCTGCCGTCATACACCTCCGAAAGAGTGCCAAGACCGTGTTCAAACAGGTCCTCCTCGAAGTTCCGGATCAAGGCTTGAATAAAATGCTTGCCGCTTTTCTCGTACAAGTTTAACCAGGATTCACCGAAGAATCCCAGCAGCCAGGGTCGTACAGTCCCCTGATGGTAAGCGAGATCCCGGCTTACGGGATCTCCTTCAAAGCTGGCTTTAAAATCATCGTGCCGGGGCGATAAGGTTCGGATTCCTTTTGGGGTCAGCAGTTCAGACTGTACACATTCCAAAACCGCGTGTTTCTGTTCATCCGTCAAGGGTGAATGAGGAACTGCAGCTGCGATCAATTGATTAGGCCTGACATCCCAATGGGTTTCACCATTAAAGACATAGTCTGCCAGGTAATTCTTTTCCGGATCCCAAAAGTGAGTAGTAAAGCTTGCTTGAATGAGTACAGGTAAAGTCTTCCATCGCTTGATGAAACCCTTGTCCCCTGCCGCATCAGCCAATTCAAGTGCGAAGCAGATCGCATTGTACCAAAGTGCATTGATCTCAACATCCAGTCCCGGGCGTTGTGTGACAGGCTTTCCGTCAACGTACGCGCTCATCCAGGTCAATGCCAGGTCGGGCAGATAGGCAAACAACAGTCCGTCTTCCTGCATATGAATTCCCGGATTGATCCCATCCCTGTATGCATTCAGAACTTCCCGGATGGATTTTCCGAACACTTCCCACACATGCAAGGCATTATTCTGGTCTTTCACAAACTGGTTAAGGGCCCAGATCATCCAGAGTGAGCCATCAACATTCCGGTAGATCGGTTTGTTCCGGTCGGGTGAATGATTGGGGAAGAGACCTTTCCGCAGCCTTTTGGTGAGAGATCTGGCAATGGTTTCGAAGCTTTCCGGATGGCCGGTAGCGAGAGTCAATCCGGGCAATGCAATCCAGCAATTACGACCCCAGGCTCCAAGCCAGTGGTAACCTGAAACAATTTCCGGCTCTCCACCCGGCAAGATCAGGAAGGAGCGGGCGGTGTAAGCCAGAACTTCCTCAAAGGTATGCCTGAGGGGTACCTTTGCCACCTGGGCAACAAACCGTCTTTTAATTCCCGCCGGAGCCACTTCTTCCAGTCCCGCTGACAGGACAATGCTTTCCCCGGTTTTTATCCGGGTCTGAAAAAATCCCGGCACAAAAAGATCTTCATGAAAATCATATCCCCGGCGCTGCTCCTTCAGGTATTCAATGTTCAGATACCAATCGGGAGCCGGCACAAACTCCAAAGCCCGTGAAGCCTGCATGTAGAGCCTGGGATAACCCGAATAGAGCTTCATGGAGATCCCATTCCGGCAGGCTTCCACCTTTGGGTTCACCAGCAGGTTGGCCTTGCTGAGTTTGTGAATGTTACGGAATGCCAGGAACGGTTTGATCCTGATATCAGTCGCACTGTGGGCTTCCTGGAGAATATAACGGATATAGACACGAGGATCCTTTTCATCGAGAATAATGTCTTTATGCAGGACTACCCCACCCACCCGGTAAACCAGTTTCCAGATCGGATCCATTTCAAACCAGCGGGCATACTTATGTCCTTTAGGATGATATTCTCCCGGATAGCGGTGGATCCCCAGATGAAACTCCTGGTCATGCTGAAGGATGGTTTCATCGAGGGAAGACAGGAAGACATGCCTGCCACCGTCTATCTCATCAACCGGAGCTATCAGCAGTCCATGGTATTTCCTGGTATTGCAACCGACAATGGTTGAGCTTGCGTAGGCGCCCGACGGATTGGCCAGGATGATCTCCTTTGACAGGCTGTACTCGAGGTTAATTAATTGAGTTTTATCAAATTGCAGAAAGCTCATCAGGGTAATAAATTAGACGGTTGTTATTGGTCTTGTAAATTACAAAAATAATGGCCGATTGTTCTTTTATAAAAAACATTTAACTTTGGCGAGCATAATTTAAATTATACAGACATGGCTTACGTTATTAATGATGATTGCACCGCTTGCGGAACCTGCATTGATGAATGCCCGGTAGAAGCTATATCCGAGGGCGACATTTACAAAATTAATCCGGATGAATGCACCGATTGTGGTGCCTGCGCAGATGTTTGTCCGGTTGAAGCTATTCATCCCGCTTAACGGAATTACATTTCAAAAAGCCGGCTTTGGCCGGCTTTTTTTATTTATTTAGTCTTTCGGGAACGGGGGCAGATATTAGCTTTACCCGGAGTGGGTTTATTCAGGACACTCCATAATCCCTTATGTTCAGGGCACCGGCCGTATGAGCAATCCGCCTGAAGGTTATCATAGCTGACGGAATCCATCAGGACCAGGTTTTCACCATCATGGTTAAAGAGGCCTAACTGCTCGCCACTCTTTTTCAGGGCAAATCCCAAGTGCAACGGGCCCTGAAGCGTATCTCCGTCAGCAAAAAGCAGGAGGTACCCGCCGGCGTGCACTGTCGTAAGCTCAGGACGAGAATGGGGAATCCGCCATTTGGTTGGTTTATTCAGGTTATCGGTCAAAAACCAGCCTCCCACATCGATATCGTACTTTGTAGGATTATAGATCTCGATCCAATCTTCAAACTCACCATAATCATCGACTTGCGAATTGACAACCGCAGCTGCTATTTCATTGATCAGCAGCTTTTGCGACCATCCCGGAAAAGCCGGTGCCAAGAGGGCCAGCAAAAGGAATAATCTAACCATATCCTACCTGTCTTTAGGATTTGAAGATACGTCCGTTTTCTCAATCTACATCAGGAAACTGAGCAAAATACCAGCTGCGACAGCGCTTCCAATCACACCGGCCACGTTGGGCCCCATCGCATGCATCAACAAATGGTTGGTCGGGTCCGCCTTTAAACCTTCCACCTGCGACACCCTGGCTGCATCTGGTACTGCGGATACACCTGCCGAGCCGATCAGGGGATTGATCCGATTTCCCGGTTTGAGGAACAGGTTCATCAGCTTGGCAAATAAAACTCCGCTGGCAGAGGCAATAATAAATGAAAACGCTCCCAAACCGAAAATTATAATCGATTTCGGAGTGAGAAAAACATTGGCCTGGGTAGAAGCACCAACCGTCAGTCCGATCAGGATGGTAACAATATCCAGCAAAGAATTTCTGGCTGTCTCAGCCAACCTTCGGGTCACACCGCTTTCCCTCAACAAATTGCCGAAGAACAGCATGCCCAACAGTGGCAATGCGCTGGGTGCAATAAAACAAGTCAGCAATAAGCCAACTATCGGGAATATTATTTTTTCCAACCGGGAAACCTGCCTGGGCGCTCTCATTCGGATCAGGCGTTCCTGTTTGGTGGTTAACAACCGCATAATCGGCGGTTGGATAATCGGAACCAGTGCCATGTATGAATAAGCTGCTATGGCAATGGGTCCGATCAGGTTGGATGTAACAACTCCGTGCCACTCTTTAATGCCATTGGCCAGTTTGGCAGAAGTAAAAATCGCCGTTGGACCGTCAGCTCCGCCGATGATCCCGATTGCGCCAGCTTCGGGGGGAGTAAAACCCAGGAATAAAGCACCGAGCAATGTGATGAATATTCCCACCTGTGCAGCTGCACCAAGGAGAAGTGTTTTAGGATTGGAAATCAGGTACGAGAAATCAGTCATCGCCCCGATCCCCAGAAAGATCAGCGGAGGATAAACCCCTGCGGTAACCCCGAAATAGAGGTAATTCAGAACGCTTCCTTTTTCATATATCCCTATACCCAGTCCCTGGTTAAGCAAAAAGGGTATATTTCCGATCAGGATCCCCATCCCGATCGGAACCAGCAGTAAAGGTTCGTATTCGTACTTTATGGCCAGGAAAATGAAAATCAAGCCCACCATGATCATCAGGATATGCTTGTAGGAAGCATTCCGGAAGCCGCTGTAAGACCAGAATTTCTTGATCCCATTTTTAGCGGATTGGGTAAAACTGGCTATCTCATCGCCCGTAGATTGTGACTCGATGCCTTGAGAAGCCACCTGGATGGAACCGGGAACCGTTGATCCGGTGGTACCGGATGTCTGTCCGGGGAAGATCCAGGAAATTGATGCCAGGATCAGAATAGCCCCGAAAATGGTTATCGCTTTCTTCATGATCCGCTACTCAATTTCAAAAAGTATCTGGTCCTGCAGGATGATGTCACCGGGATTCACGGTAAGATTCCTGATCACACCCTCCTTTTCGGCCAGAATTTTATTCTCCATTTTCATGGCTTCATAGGTCAGGACGACTTCACCACTTTTAACTGTTTCACCATTTTTCTTGCTGATAGCGAGAATGTTACCCGGAAGCGGAGTCCTGACCTGCAAACAGCCGCTGACTACAACATGCAACGAGGATTCGGGCGCTTTAACGGGATTCCTGACGAGTATAGGTGTTTTGGTCACCGGTACCTGGTGTTGAATCTCCACCTGATATTCCGTTCCATTAACTTCGATGTTGGCGATGTTGTTATCAATTGTCCGGATCTCGACATCGTATTGATTACCGTGAATCTTGAATTTGAATGATTTCATTTCGCTCGGTTGTTGAGGCGTTTATCGGACGGATATGTTCCTGAGACCATAGATTTTCGAACTCCAGGGAGAATAACGTTTCGATACTTTCTCAATGGTCATGACATTGGATTCCTTGTCATGCAACTCATTGAAATAGAGATAGAGCGCTGTTGCTATCGCAGCGTTGGTTTCCCCGCTGATGCTCTGAAAACTGACTTTTTCCTGATCTTCCTGACCGGATTTTCTGATCTTTTTCCCGAGGTTGAATTTCAGGATCTCAGGTATCCGGTTAAAGATGATGGTCAGAACTACCAGGGCGCTGAAAACAACTCCGATGCCGACCAGGGTAATGATGAGGCCCAGCTTCAGATCCGTCGGGGCTACTATAAATAAAGGTTCCATATAACTGCAGGGTTAGAGTGGAATATTGCCATGTTTCTTGGGAGGATTGACATCCTTCTTTGTAGACAGCGTCTGGAAAGCCCTGACTATGCGGAAGCGGGTATTACGGGGTTCAATGACATCATCTATATAACCGTAACGGGCTGCCTCATAAGGATTGGCAAATTTGTCCCGGTACTCCGACTCCTTCCGTCCAAAGAACGCTTTCTTCTCTTCGGGATCCTTTATCTCCGACATAGCCCTGCCTTCCAGGATCTCGATGGCTCCGGCCGCACCCATCACGGCAATTTCAGCAGTCGGCCATGCATAATTGATATCGCCCCGTAACTGCTTGCAGCTCATCACGTCATGCGCACCGCCATAGGATTTTCTCAAGGTGACCGTGACTTTCGGTACGGTCGCCTCCCCATAGGCGTACAACAATTTAGCCCCGTTGCTGATGATTCCGCCGAATTCCTGTGAACTGCCCGGCAAGAATCCGGGGACATCAACGAGTGTCAAAATCGGTACATTGAAACAATCACATAACCTGACAAACCGGGCGGCTTTTTTCGAAGCGTCGATATCAAGAACACCGGCCATATGACTGGGTTGGTTGGCCACAATACCGACGGAAGTACCGTTGAAACGGGCAAAGCCCACGACAATATTTTGCGCAAAGTTCCTGTGCATCTCAAAAAACTCGTTGTTGTCAACAATCTCGTGGATCACGTCCTTGACATCATAGGGCTGGTTGGAATGCTCCGGGATGATGGTGTTCAGAAGGTCGGACAGCCGGTCAACCGGATCGGGGTTATCAATCATAGGTGCCTCTTCCAGGTTATTGCTGGGAAGGTAGCTCAGCAGTTTCCTGATCAACAGAAGGCCTTCCTCTTCGTCGCGGGCAATAAAATGAGCCACGCCCGACTTTCTGCCATGAACCATCGGCCCACCCAGGTTTTCAACGGAGATATCCTCTCCAGTCACCGTCTTTGTCACTTTAGGACCGGTCACGAACATGTATGAATTCTGTTCGCTCATGATAATGGCGTCTGTCAAGGCCGGTGAATAAACCGCTCCACCAGCGCAGGGTCCAAAAATAGCGCTGATCTGGGGAATGACTCCGGAAGCCAGGATGTTCCGTTCAAAGATCTCTGCATAGCCGGCCAGAGAATTGACACCCTCCTGGATACGGGCACCTCCGCTGTCATTGATGCCGATAACCGGCGCTCCCACTTTTAGGGCCTGATCCATGATCTTGCAGATCTTCTGTGCAAAGGTTTCCGATAAAGCTCCGCCGAAAACAGTAAAATCCTGTGCAAACAGGTACACGATGCGGCCATCAATGGTGCCATGACCCGTAATAACACCGTCAGAAAGGATCTGCTGGGTTTCCATGCCAAAATGGGTGCAACGGTGGGTGACAAACATGTCATACTCTTCAAAACTCCCTTCATCCAGCAACATGTCAATCCTTTCACGAGCAGTCATCTTTCCCTTGGCATGTTGTGAATCAATGCGTTTCAGGCCTCCGCCCAGTTTGGCTTCTTCCCTCTTGTCGATCAGTTCCCTGATCTTCTCCTGATTCGAGGACATAGTTGGCAATAGTATTATTTGGAACAAAATTCAGTCAATACACCGAGAGTGGCCTTGGGATGAAGAAAACCTATCTTCAGGTCTTCTGCTCCCTTTCGGGGGGCCTGATCGATCAGGCGTACACCTTTTTCCCTGAGTTCATTCAACGAACTGACGATATCGTCAACTGCAAAGGCAATATGATGAATTCCCTCCCCCTTGCTGTCGATGAATCTTCCAACCGGGCCCTCCGGATCCGTTGATTCCAGTAATTCGACCTTGGTACCCCCCACCTGGAAAAAGGCAGTCCTGACTTTCTGATCTGCGATCTCTTCAATTCCGTAACATTTCAGGTTAAGGATATCCTCATAGAACCGGATGGCTTCGCTGAGGTTTTTTACGGCAATACCAATGTGTTCGATACGGTCAATCTTCATCACGGTGATGGTTTTAAATGATGTTGCAAAAGTAGTTTCTGAAGCCATATCACCCTAAGAAAGAGATATGATTTTTATCAGGCTATTGAACAAGTACCTTTAATTCGGTCCTCCTGTTTTTTGCCCTGTCCACGGGAGTCAGGTTTCCACTTACCGGGTTGGTGAATCCATAGCCTTTAGCCTGCAATCGGGCTGGATTTATTCCTTTGCTTACCAGGTACTTACAAACGGCTTCGGCGCGCCTGTAGCTTAATGTTATGTTGTAATCAAACGTCCCCGTTGAATCGGTATGTCCCCCGATCTCGACACAGATGCCCGGATTTTCCGACAACACCTGGCAGACCTGGTCCAATTCCGGAACGGATTCCGGGAGCAATTCATAGGAATCCCATCTGAAGAAAACATTATAGAGAATTACACTGGCACCCTGATCCACCCATTGCAGGGGTAAATCGGCTTTTACTACCCTGGCAGTATCCTTTTCGCCGATGATGAGGGTTCCTGAATAGGGCAGATAACCCTGAGCGGTGGCGTTGATCCTGAATGCGGTTCCTTCCGGAATGCCTGCCAGGTATTCCCCGGTCACCGGATCCGATACGACTGAACTGATTATACTGTCTGCAAGGGATTGAACCTGCACACTTGCGGACACCGGATTGCCGTTCCGCTGATCAGTGACTCTGCCCGCAATGATCAGGTTCTGTAATTCTTCGGGCATATCCCAGGGGATCAGGAAAAGGTCTTTCCCGTTGAGTGAGTCCCTGCCGGAAGCTATGATCGCCTGGCGTTGATAGGCAGAGAACGCGAGACCATCCTCATCGGCCCAGGTATTGACCGGGAATCCCAGGTTTACCGGCTGCATCCAATTTCCCGTTATACCCCGCTCTGACCTGAACAAATCAAAGCCTCCCATGCCAGGATGTCCATCAGAGGCAAAATAAAGAATTCGTGAATCGAGCGGCATGACAGGTGACATCTCGTTGCCCGGGGTATTGACCGGTGATCCCAGATTTACCGGTTGGGTCCAATTCCCTTCGCTGGTTTTTTCGCTTTTCCAGATATCCATCTGCCCTCGCCCACCCGGCCGGTTGCTGGAGAAAAAAAGGTAACGGCCATCTGCAGACAAGCAGGGCGTGGATTCCCAATAACGCGTGTTGACCGGATAACCGATATTGACCGGCTTGCCCCATGAACGTCCCGCTTTTTCAGACAGGTAGAGATCGCATCCTCCTTTGGAATCAGGCCGGTTGCAAGCGGTAAAAATCATGATCCGGCCATCCTGTGACAAACTCTGGGTTCCCTCATTGCTTCCGGTGTTGACTGGCTCCGGCATTTTTTCCGGAGGGGTAAAACTACCGGAATTATACAGGGACTCGTACAAATCCTCCTGATTATTCACCGGCAGCGTATCCAATCGAACCGTTTGCTGCCGGGTGAAAACCAGGACGGAACCATCCACCGTGAGGCTCGGAAAGTACTCATCATGAACCGTGTTGATCGCCGCAGGGAGCTTTTCCGGCATGACGATTCCCGTCTTTTTACCCTGGTCGATCGCAAACCGGATGCTGCAGAGTAGGAGACTGTCATTCCAGGTCAGCGGTGAATGGTTTCTCCTGGATCGCTGATATCCATCGAAACAACGCAGGGCGTCGTAATAAGATCCCGTGCGGAATTTACGCCAGGCCAGCCATTGGTAAGCTTGCGGAAAACCTGTCGAATCGAGGAGGATTACCTTCTGCATGGATCGCTCGGAAGCCGGCTCCTGTCCCAGCCCTTTTTCCGTTTCTGCCAGCATCAACCAAGACTGCGGCCAATCCGGGTAAACTTTTGTCAATCGTTCCGCCGCTTTATGTGACTTTTCCCATTCCATATCACCGGCAAGTCTGCCTATCCGGTCAAGTTCCCGGGCCAGTCGGGCCGGCATCCGGGATCCGGGCTGGGCTACCAGGCTGATGGGTAATAGCAACAGCCCGATGAGTATGGCCGGGAACATGAGCATCAGGGTATTCCTATATACTTGTGGCTTTGGAGGGAGAGCCTCCATTTTGGATTGTTACAGATGTAAGCAATGACGTCTTCGAGTATCCTATTCCGCCGGCTCCATTCTGGCTGCAGGAACAGGTGGCAGGAAGAATTGACCCGCCGTGCGTTTTCCTCGGCCCAGTGAAAATCACCCGGACTTTCGATGATCACTTTCAATTCATTTGCCTTCTCATAATTTGCAGGGTGCGGCGGATTTTGAATTTTAGGAGAAAGACAAATCCAGTCCCATGAACCGCTCAAAGGGTATGCACCCGAAGTTTCAAGATAGGTCAGTATCCCGCTTTCACGAACTTTGTCGCACAGGTAATCCATCGGATAAAGTCCTGGTTCTCCGCCCGTTACAACCAGAGCTTTGGCCGGATAAGACCTGATCCTGCCGACGATCTCATCAACATCGGCCAGCGGATAATGGTCAGCTGACCAGCTTAATTTGCTGTCGCACCAGGCGCAACCGATGTCACAACCCCCGATCCGTAAAAAAAAGGCCGGTTTTCCGGTATTGAAGCCTTCCCCCTGGAGTGAATAAAACTCCTCCATAACAGGTAACTTCCTGCCGTTGAGATATAAATCGTTGTTCATTATATAGAGAACAAAAGTAGCCAGAAAAGTGTTTAGCTATTTACCTTTGACCCGATCAAACCGATTTGCGATGCATAGACTATTGTTGCTACTCTTCCTTGTGGTTCCAAACCTTTCGGGTCTGAATGCCCAGGTGATCCTTGTTGGATTCAATCAGTCGCCCCTGTTGTCGGCTGATGCCGGCCCTGATACAATCGTCTGTTCGGGACGATCTGTAAGACTCGGTGGCGACCCGGCAGCGACCGGTGGTTCCATGGACTATTTTTACCTGTGGTCACCGGCAGAAGGGTTGGACGATTCCACTTCACCGAATCCGACAGCCTTGCTGGCCAATACCATCACCTATACCCTACAGGTGACTGATGTCAGAGGCTGTACCGCAACCGACGAGATAACGATTTTTGCTGATCCTTGCCTGGGTACAGATACTGACAGTTGGCATACCGGACTCGTTGTATATCCCAATCCATCCTCAGGGAAGTTCATACTTTCAGGATTGGAGGTTGGATCACAGCAACTGCAAAACATTGAGGTGATCAATACCCTGGGCAAGGTGGTTTATACCCGGAGTTTCCGGGAAAAGGCGTCGGTACGGTCCGTCGAGATCGATACGGGCATTGTCGACAGCGGAGTTTATTTCCTGAAGCTGCTAATGGCCGGCAGGGTATTATCCTTTCGTTTGTTAATCAGGTAAGGAGCAGAGGAATATGAAAAAGAAATGGATTTCATTGATACTGGTTTCCTTACCGATGCTTGCCGTGGGCCAGCATTATGCCTGTCGGCAGGATACGGTATGGTTTTCGTTGCCAAGTTACCGTGGCGAGGTGTTTTGGCAAATCTCTGCAAACGGATTTGACTGGAGCCGGATCAACGGATCCGGAAATGATACCCTGGAATTGGTCGCAGCTGAACCTGCTTTTTACCGGTCAGAAGTTATTGAAGGAATGTGTGCTCCCGTTTACTCTGACATCATTCATCTTTTGATAAATGAACCACCCGTTGTGATCTTCGATCCAAGGGATACCGCGTGCATTAATGAGCGTGCCTTTGTATTGACGGGGGGAACTCCTGCCGGAGGGACCGCATGGGGACCCGGTGTTACTGAAGGTAAATTCAATCCCGCTCAGGCCGGATTGGGGTTGCACATGATTTTCTACCGTTTTAAGGACAGCCAGACCCAGTGCTCAGACACGGCTTTTGCCTATATCCGGGTTCTGGATGTACCGAACAAGGCGACAGCGGGCCCTGACCAGCCTTTCATCGCTGCCGATTCGACCAGGCTTGAGGGTAATCCTGCTGAACACGGGCAAGGCACCTGGTCCATCCTTTCAGGAACCGGTGGAAGGTTTTCAGATCCCTCTGATCCTGACACCTGGTTCATAAAGGATTCGGCGAATTTATCCTACACACTCCTCTGGACCATTGCAGGAACTTGCGGAACCTCTTCAGACGAGGTTAACCTGACCTTTTTCCAATTGAGCAAGAATCCCTGTCCGGGAACTCCCTATGTAACGGATGCCGATGGGAATACGTACCCGACAGTTCAGATCGGTGACCAGTGCTGGATGGCCAAAAACCTGAACACGGGACGCTATGTGGCCAGCACGGTTGACTACATGGATCATTCCGACCTGTCTGACAACGGGATAATTGAAAAGTACTGCTGGGGCAATGACCCGCATAATTGCGACCTGTACGGTGGTTTATACGACTGGGACGAAGTCATGGGATACACGGATGCGGAAGGAACCCGCGGAATATGCCCGGAGGGTTGGCATCTTCCTTCTGATAACGACTGGAAGACCCTCAATAATTTTTACAAGTACGGTGACGCGGGGGCTCAACTGAAAGTCGGCGGATCCAGTGGTTTTGAAGCCTATTTTGCAGGCGACCGCCACGCCAAGGGAGCCTTCTACAGTTTTGGCTCCGGCGGATTCTTCTGGCAATCCAGCTCTTACATTTACCTGTACCTGAACGAGGGATACATTCGGGAAGTGGCTGCGTGCAACGGGTACCTCTCCAAGACCCATTTCAACAAGAAAACCGGGATCAGTGTCCGGTGTATCAAAGACAATTAAACAGGCCGGTAACTTGAGGGGCAGGCGGGAAAACCGTTAAGAGGACCACGGCTGAATCACATGTAACTTCAGTGATCCCGGCAGGATTCGAACCTGCGACCCGCAGCTTAGAAGGCTGCTGCTCTATCCAACTGAGCTACGAGACCGGATAGACGGCAAAGTTAGGGACCTTTGAGGAAAAAGCAAAGGAAGATCACCCTAGTCCTCATTTACCAGCCTGGGGATTTTTTGCCTTTGCGAACCCTTTTCGGGCCATTTCCCCCCAGGAATGCTTACCGGATAAGTAATCAATATTGCCGCGCACTGCCCAATAAAGGGTCATCGGATGGTAAAACAACGGTTCGAGGAAGGCGGTTACCACCAACCTGAGAACATCCCTGCGGCTTTCATACTTATGATAGGACATCTCTTCAAAAAGGATCGACCATACAGACATACTGACCGCAAAGCTGTACACCAGACCGAACATAATGCCAAAGAAGGCATAATTTGCCTGTCCGAACAGAATGGTCAACCCGAAATAAAAAATAGCAACAACTTCCAAAACCAGCACGAACCATTCGAAAATTAACCAGTAAGGATACCCTAGCATCCCAAACCGGCCGTATTTCCTGTTAAAGCCGATTTTCCTGTGAATATTCAGAGAATCGATCAGACCCCGGGTCCAGCGATTGCGTTGTCTTCCAAGTACCTTTCGTGTTTCCGGCACTTCCGTCCAGCATAACGGATCCGGGATATAGGCAACAGAATAGGGCTGGCCGGTTTCAACCATGTAGCGCCTCATCCTGATGACCAGTTCCATGTCTTCCCCAACGGTTGAAGCAAGGTAACCCCCGCAGGCAATGACAACCTCGCGGTCAAAAAGGCCCAAAGCACCCGAGATGAGCAGCAAACCATCCAGCCTGGACCATGCCATCCTGCCCATCAGGAAAGCCCGTGTATATTCAAGGACCTGTACGCGCGGCAAAAACTTTCTGGGAAGATTAATTCGGGCGACCTGGCCGCTCTCTATCACACAATCGTTCACAACGCGAATGACCCCGCCTGTGGCAATCACCCTCTTGTTAGTTTTTTCGAGAAAGGGTTTGACCAGCTTCAACAACGCATCCGATTCAATGATGCAATCCACATCAATGGCAACGAATAGTTTCCCGGATGCCAGATTGATACCGGCATTTAAGGAATCTGCCTTGCCGCCGTTGAACTTGTCGATAATGAGGAGCCTTGAGAAAGAGCGGTTCCTCGATTTATAGACTCCCCTAACTTCTTTGGTTGGTATCTTGTACTCGAAAACATAAGTCACCTTTTCCAGGTCATATTCCGCGATGAGCTTTTCGAGGGTATCGTCCTTGCTCCCATCATTGATGATAATAACCTCAAAATCACTATAATACAATGACATCAGTGCCCTGACGTTCTGAATGATGTTATTGCCTTCGTTATAAGCGGGGGCCAGGATAGAAATGGTGGGAGCAAAAGGGCATGAAAGAATGGAATCATAGTCCACAAAACTGGTAGCCCTTAAATACCGCCGGATGGCTATGGCAGATATAACCGCCAGGATGGCATAGGAAAGCATTACGGTAGTCGAAACGACCAGGATCAGCGATTCAAAGAGTAGTTGCAGGGCTTTAAGGATTCCCATTGTTACCTTCGGATTTTATTCTCCAGGATATGTCGGGCAATGGCCTGCATGTCCTCATCAGGGCCTTGCAGCAAATTCTCAATTCCCTTGATTCCGTAAGATTCGATCCTTGCCAGGGCATCAGCTGCCTGTAACCGGAGGTCAATGCTTTGATCCCTGACACTTTTGAGAAACTCAATATTGGCATCGTCCGGAATTTTTCCGATGGCTTTCAAAATCTCCAGGCGGCCGGGTTCACTTTCGGTCTCATAGCGGTTCCGTAGCAAAACCAATCCCTCAGGATTTCCCAGTTCCCCGAGGGTCATAAAGGTTTCTTCCCGAATTTCATAACAAGGATGATCCAGCAAGACTTTCAGCTTGTCAAAAGCTGATTCCTGCCTGAAAGCCCTGATCATTCGGATCGAAAAGACGATCACCGATTCGTTCGACGAATCCAACCATCTGCTGAAATCCGGCGGAGAGATCTGAAACCGCTGGATCAAATCGTACACATGGAGCTGTTCCCACGCAGTAAAAGGCTGTTTCAGGATATCCAGGAACTTTAACGGATCTTCCGAACTGAGCCTGATCATGGCCAGCTGGGCTTCCATACGCAGTACTTCGTTGGGTGAGTTCAGGCATCGCTCAATTTCAGAATTGACTGCTTGGATGTTCATACGAGCCAGTTCCCTGAAACCTTTCGCGCGGATATGCCATTGGTTACTCCTGACTTTCCTGATCGATTCGTTGTCCAGACCCAGCTCGAGATAGAGTTTTCGCAGTTTCTCCGAGATTTCCCCGGCAAGATTGGCATAGAGCTGCATGATCTGGTCAATCAGCAGTTGTTTTTTCAGTTTTGAATCAAGGTCAGGCAACTGGATGGTGCTGCCTTCCTGTTCAGTGAAAATATATTCCGCTATTGTATCCTGATATCCTTCCCTGATTTTCTGCTTTTGCTTATCCACCCGCTTCCGGTGGCTTCTTAAAACCAGAACGATAAACAAAACAACGATCATCACGCCGATAAAAAACAGGATCCCATAAATGGCCTGAGGAATGCGTTTGATCAGGTTTATCGGTTGTGCTTTAATCTGCCTGTCAATCTCAACAATCTGATCCTTAGGATAATTCTTTTCAGGATCCAGCAAAACCGCTTCATGATACAGAGAGCGTGCCCGGATCAGGTCTTTAGCCACATTGAAAACAGAATCCGCTTCCGTGACCTTGGTTAGGTACATGAGTCTCCTGATACTGTCATTGGTCAGCAGAGAAGTTGTATCCGGAAGTATTTGTTCCCGGCCGGTTAAAACCGTGTCATTCCCGTTAAAAGGCAAAGAATCCCCTGATTGACCCCGATCTTCATGGTAATAGGTGACAAAAGCATCGAAAGAGAGACCCGGCAACTTAGAGGTCGCTTCCTGGTTCGAGGCATACTTACCGATAATATACTTGTACCATCCGTCTTTCTGGAAATACCGTATCGAGTCCCTGATGCCCAGTTTTTCATTAAAAAACGCAGGTTCAATGAAGACTTTTGAGGCAGCTATCTGGATGGCATATACCTTAACCTTTCCAGTTGAATTTCTGGCTGCCGGAACGGAATCGTTTGTCACGTCCTGGGCAAATGATCCACCCCAGTTGTCAAGAAGCAGGAGAGCGACTATTAAAATCCTTTGCATTATCCGTGACAGGCCCTTCATGGTTTACGTCAATTAATTTTTACGATCCGCAGAGTTCCTGAACAAGTATATTAAAGCCAGGTTAAGGGTTAAGTTATGGCGTAACTGGTCAATACGGTATTCTTCATATTGATACCCTGCATAAACACGTCCGATCCACCTTTCCGACATTTGATACCGGGCAGCCAGGAGGATGTTGTAGGAAGCAAGCAACTGGTTTGGAACGTAATTGGGATCATTCAGGTAATAGAGAGGGTTATCGGGAAAAATTCCGTAACCCAGAGACAACTGGAGCCAACCCTCCGGGTTCGAAAAATATTTCCTGACCGTCAGGTTGGCACCCATGGCAACCTTCCCATCAATAGGCGAGAAACTGACAGCGGCACCCCCGATGTAATCACCAAAATACTTTGACAAGCCTGCATCCGCAATCAGGACTTTAACGGTATCTGATGCATTTCGGAATCGCATGAAATTAAAACCGGCTTCTAGCTCCCATCCCTTGCCAAATCCGTTATAGATATGGGCTCCGGCTTTCTGCCGGGCAAAATTGGAGCTCGGCGACAGACCCAGGTTGAAATGATAAGATCGCTTTTTCCCCGGTATGACCGGGTAAGCATCAATCTCAAACTGGACACCGGCATTTTCCATGAACCGGGTGGTATTATTCCCAAAATAACCGGTATTAAAGCCCCCAATAAAGGTTCCGATCTTGTTGCTTTTATAATATTTGAGCCCGATCATATTCCAGGTTCGTTCAACCGGGAGCTTGTAATGGTTGTAAGTGTACTCGGCCGAAGCCCCGTTGATCCTGACAGGCCCCTTGCTCGTTTGATAGAGGTTCTTAAACTCCTTGCGGTCGGGATACTGGGTGAGCAATTCAGCTATGAGTTCCTGGGCTTTTGCCAATTCCCCCGTTCGCTGATAGATAACCGCTTGCTTGTATGCCAGGTCAGGATCTCCGGGATAACGGTCCAGTCCGTAACGGATCCATCCGGTTGCGGCGGGATAGTCACCAGCCCAGTTTTCAGTATCAATAAAGCCATGAATTACTTCTTTGCTGTCCGGTGTAATCTTGATCAGAGCCTCGTATAGCTCACGGGCTTCCTGGTACTTTTTATCCCATGAATTTATTTTTGCGAGGAGAAAGCGGGTATCATAATCCCCTTCAACCCGGGCCAGGATCCGGTCACAGAGAGTCCTGGCTTCCTTGTATTTGCCATCCCATGCCAACGACTGGGCCGTTTTAAAAGCCTCTTCATAGTTAAACCTGCTGGTATCTTCCTGGGCTGCCAGTGAAATGCCCAGAAAAAGCCAAAAAACCGCGAATCCGGTCAGCTGGAATGACTTGCGCATTATGGTTATCTCCTCATTAAGAGCTTTTTGACCCGTACTGACAACTCATTTGGACTGAAAGGCTTAGTCAGATAGTCATCCGCACCTAAATTAAAAGCTTCGAGGACCGTATCTTCATTTCCAAGTTTTGAAAGAACGATAATGGGGATTTCAAGTTTTATTTCATTCCTGACCGTGTTGATCAATTCCAGTCCGCTCACATAGGGCATGAGCAAATCAGTAATGATCAACCTGACTTCAGCAGCAGGATCTTTCAAAACATCCCTGGCCTTGCTCCCATCAGAGACAGCGATGACCGCATAACCGTCCAGCTTAAGCCTGTGTTCCACGGTTTTCAGAACCATAAAATCGTCTTCACAAACAAGTATCTTAGGCATTATCAACTACTTATCATTTAGTAAGATATCCGAAATCACCAGTCAATTCTGCAAGGGCATTGACCAAACCCTCTCTGAAACCGCCGTAGACTGACGGAATTTGCCCGATCATGTCAGGACTGGTTGCCAGGACCTCCAGACGGTTGGCCAGCCCGGCCAAGGCGGTCATCCCTACTATGGTCAGGTTAGGCGTGAACTTGTGGATGGCAAACCTGAAACTGCCCCAGTCAGCATCATTCAGGCTTTTATCAAGGGTTTGAAGGACAGCCGGTGTGTTTTCAATATAATACTTCAGCATTTCCTCCTTGAAAGCATTGTCACCGCCGGCAATTTCCTCGAGGTATTTCAGGTCATAAAGTTTCATGGCAATTGATGTAGTTAGACAAAGCTACGAAAATTGGGTCATCTGAGGCCATGCCTCAGGCTTCATTCAATCAGGACAAGCTTGATATGTTGCGAGTGCCTGGGCTGAATGAATGATACCAGGTAAATACCGGCAGGCAATTTCTGTCCGCTCCTGTTTTTCCCGTCCCAGAACAGATCATATCTTCCGAATGAGTATACCCGGTTGGTCAGTAACCTGACCAAGGTCCCGTTAAGGTTACGGACACAGACCAAAACCGGTGATTCTTCCCGGACCTCAAACCGGATACAGGCTGCATCCTGGAAAGGATTGGGATAAGCATCCAACAAACGGGTCTGTTCAATCACCGGTTGATCATCCCTGATGTTAGGATTACCAGGTGTAGGATGCTGAGTGAACACAACCGGTCCGGTTACCCCGTCAGGAAAGTGTCCGAAGGAAACGTCCAGATCCTGCATGGGTACCGTGAGGGTATCGATCCAAACATATCCGGCAGGAGTCCTGACGGACAGGCCGATAGTTTTCGTTTCACGGCCGATTGAGAATCCCAGATGATCCGGTCCGAGGAAAGGCCTGCCATCAGCAACGAGAACCTGATATCCATATGGATCCATGACAGTTAATTCCGGATTTCCAACCCGGATCTGCCATCTTCCCGGAACGGACAGGTTATCGGTGATAAACAGTCCACACAGGCTGACAGGAAGGTTCCCGGCGTTGAATAACTCAATCCAATAGGAGTAGGATCCCAGCCGGTCGGGGTAGGCGGACTGATTGGCAGGCATCACTTCATTAATGCTGATGTCAGGCATCTCGCCCTGATAACTGAAGTGGGCGATTATTTCAGACGCCCAATCGAAAGTCAAAGACACAGGGTTTTCAACAGAATAGGTGGTCTCCGTGTCACTGTTGCCGACCACACCCTTCAGTGACAAGTCAAACGTAAGATCCGGACTGGAGAGGCTGGCCTGGTGCACCTCCACAGCGATTTTATTGTCGCCGTTCCGGAGCAATGCAACCGGAATGTCGAATGAATGGTATGTCAGTTCATCCGGACCGTCGACTCCTGAAGAAGCCAGGGTATTAAAATCCGAAACTCCCGGCATGTTGGAACGGATCACCTCAACACCGTTCAGATACACCACCGCACCATCGTCCCTCAGAAGTCCGATGTTCATTTTGGCCCATTGCCCGGCAGACTGAATTCTGAAGGTACCGGTGAACAGGTAAGAAACATGTTTGTTGGCAGGATCTGAGCCGTAAGAAAGTTCAGTTGCTATTTCGTCGTTATTGTAGCCCAGGATTCCCCTCCCTTCCGGCCAGGCGGAGCTAATTTCTGAATCCCGCCAATGCTCATCCAGATAAATACCGGTATCCAGGTACTTCCACCGGCTCAAAGGAGGTATCAGGGCAACCGTATCCCCTGCATTCTGTTTGTTCGACCGGATCTCCCAACGATCAAACCGGTACAACTGTTCAGGCAAAGCCCGGCAGGCAAGATCCTCACCTGCGAAATAAGAACCGTCAACTGAATGGTTGTCGATCCAGTTATTATCAACAAAAATCAGCCCACCATCTGGAGGATCGGTTACGAAATTGAGTTCTTCAGCATTGCCCTTTTGGAAGTAATCCTGCAACTGTCTGATAACAGCCGCCTGACGTTTTCTGGCGAAATCCCTGAGCTTTTCCACATTATTCAGCCATTGGTCATAGCTGGCCAGCCAGGGTGTTTCAAGATATCCCAGTTTATCATCCATGTAAGTCCATCCGTGATAACCTTCCCATCTTTTTATATGTCTGCTCTTCATTTCCCGGTCAATGTTTGCCTGCAGGCTATCTATCATGTGAACCAGACGGTCGGGTTGGAAAGTCGTGTTGAGGTGGTATTGAAACGTCTTGACAAACTGTTTTCTGAATTCAGGATTCCCCAGAAGTATCCTGAAAAGGTCAGCCGAGCCGCTTGGATCTGCCACGCTGTCACGTGTCGCCCACTTAACTGAATTGAAATAGGGATATTCGAAAGCAAAGTCCAGGTCAAATATTATCCAACGCCAGACTCCATCCGCAATTCTCGGTTTCCAGTATTTAATGTTACCGGCAGGCCAATCATAATTCGCAAAAAAGATCTGGGCTATGTCATAGTTTATAAACTCCTGGATGTCCATTCGTTTGCTGATCCATTGGTAATTTTCAGGATTTGAAACATCGTGAGTTCTGATAAAAGTAATCAGCTCTTCATAAGCGAGGAAGTCCCCTTCTTTAACAAGTCCCGTCTGGGTCAGCAAATCCAAATTATTCTTGTCAAAACCGTGGTTTTCCTCGATATAATCGTTGCCGATCATTTCACGTATGTTGTGAATTCCCCAGTAAACCCCGTTCAGAAAGACAATTGAAGGTCTGTAAGCCTGATATTCTATGTCCATCCTGCCGGCAACCATGGTTTGAAGAAGTCCGTCTTTCATCATGCTGAAGGCCCAGTCGTTACCCGATGTCCTCAGCTTGATTTCATTGAAGGATAAGATCGGTTTATCCTTAAAAAACGGATAATTAAACTTGGCAGGTCCATATTCAGACCTGGCAATGAGTCGAAGGGATTTCTGACTTGCCGTGCGGGTCAGTGCTCCTGAGATTTTTAATCCGGCACTCTGGGATATTTTAACTTCCCGGTCCTGCTCGAAGAATTCGACAAATGCCTCTTTTTCCCAATCCTGCCAGAAATTCCCGTTTCCCCAGCCCCAGACGTAATTTCTCCCCTCCATATAAATGCCCGAATCCGGATCCCATAGGTTTTTCGGATCGGTTGAAATACTGAAAACCGGGAGATCCGTTGAATCGTTGATCAGAAAAGTATGGGTTACCACGGGTGAAGGCCAGGGATTATCCGTAAATGTCCCCGCTTTTATGACTGTCGTGGTATCGATCAGGATCGGAGTGGTATAAACGGTTGAGGAAGGACCGGGATCGGATCCGTCCCGCGTATAACGGATGATCCCGTTGCCACCCGGGACTGTCAAGGTCAGTACAACCGGCTCCCGGTAGAATCCGTGTTCATGTGAAAATTGGGGCGCCGGGCTCACTGCCGGACCGGTACGATTCACCCCACCCTGGCCTGCAGCACTCAGCCAGAAAATGACAAGCATTCCGGTCAAAACCAGTCTTCTCACCGCATGCTCCTATAATATTCATCGAGAATAGAGTTCATCAGGGGCCGGTAATACTCATAAAAGAACTCGCTTCGTTGACTGTAGTCCTTCTCATAGAACGACTTGCTGAACCAGCCTGAACCCGCGAAATAGCTCGGCAGCAGGGAGACCGGATTGTCGCAGAAATCAGCACAGTAAAAATAGCAATGTGACGATCCGCGCGACTTCAGCACTGCCGGAAATTCAGCTGGAATGCCGTGCTGCCTCAGAATGGAATCACCCAGAACCGTGGGTTCTATCCGGAAACGGGAAACTATCACGGCACTGTCATTGAGCGGTTCATTGATCTCAAACCAGAAGGGATACGGAACCTTGTCGGCAACCCCATATTGTTTCCTGTAAGGCTGATCGGTATATATGAAAGGTATCTGAACCTCCAGATGCGTGTCATCCTCCAGGATCTCAACCCAACCATCTTCCCTGACGAAAACAATTCCCGGTTTTGAGAAAGGCCATTTGCCGGGATGGTTTTTCATGTAATTCCGGATGATCCATAACGGGATATCCCTGTTCAAGAGAGGATCCAGGGATTGTATGTAAGTTCCCACCCAGCCGGTGGGGCGGATATTGACAGCCTGAAGGAGACTGTCTCTGACTTCCCGCGGCGTCGGATCGTGATATAGGTTGAACTCGATAATGACCAGCTTATTCAAGGTCTTCATGCGCTTGAGCAGATGAAATTCCTTGTCTGTCAGGCCTCCGTAAATAACAGGGGACACATTTGGAATACGCAGGGAGCCGCTAAACCATTCCGCCTGGTTAATACCATAAAGATCCGTATAATACAATGCATCGAGTCGTTCGGCCAGGGAATCGATGCCTTCATAGGTCAGGTTGGATTTTGATTGCCTGTTGTAGACCGGAAGAATCCCGTCACCTGACTTAATGGTGTCGAGTCTCGCATAAACAATGCTATCCAGGTCCCTGATCCGGTAATTGCCACCTTTCTTTTCCGGGAAAAACCCCCAATAATCTTTGGCGATCCGGTAGAGCTTCCTGTCGGGCTTTGAGTACTTCTGATGGATCAGAATGCTGTTCAATGACCGGTGCTCAGAGCCTTTCGATGTAAGCACGGTTTTATCCAGGATAAAAACATTCAGGGGCCGGACAGGACGGAAAGCCCAGATCAGAAAACTCCACAGAGGAAGCAATAGGATCAATAGGATGAACAGCCTGATGATCCTGAATCTCAGGGATTTTTTCTCTTTCATATCCTTCCTTCCTCCCCGCAAATCTAACTATTTATATAAGATCATAAATACTGCCGGTCGCTTATTTAAATCCGGGAGATGACCCTGCCATTGCCAGACAGGGGCTGTTCTGATGAGCTCGGAAGGTGCCGTCAGATCAGCCGATACGGAAAGCAAGACGTCAGGATTGAGCGTGTTAACCAGATCCAGGAGCAACTGCTGGTTTCTGTAAGGTGCCTCTATAAAGATCTGTGTTTCGCGGTTATTCCTGGATCGTTGTTCAATTTCGCGGATCTTGCGGATCCTATCGCGGGGCTTGACCGGCAAATAGCCGTGAAAGGCAAAAGTCTGTCCGTTCAATCCCGAGCTCATCAGAGCCAGCGTGATGGAACTTGGGCCTGTCAGGGGTTTGACCCTGATATCTGAATCGTGAGCCATCCGCACCACCTCGGCACCTGGATCCGCGATGCCCGGGCATCCGGATTCAGACAGGAGGCCGGCATCGGTTCCCGAAAGCAGAGGTTGAATCAAGGGCATCAATTCGTCAGCACGGGTGTGTTCGTTCAGCAAACCCCACTGAATTTCATCCAGGAAAAGCTTCATGCCGGCTTTCACTAAAAACCTTCTGGCATTTCGTTCATTTTCGACAATAAAATACCGGAGTTTCCTGACCTGATCCAAAGCGGGTTCCGGGACGACGGCGGAGGGCTCTCCGTCATCGAGAACATTGGGTATCAGCCAAAGAGTGCCTTTCATATATCAAAAGTAAAAAAAAGCCCATGATTGCTATCTTTACAGATGTCACACCAGGCCGGGTTGCATGAAGATCTGATGCAACGGCTGCCGGAGGAACTTGAACCGGGATATGACGGCATGGTCATTGAAGCCTGATGCTTCCCAAAGTTTCAGCAATCAGCGGGCTGAAATGCGCATCATTTAACCTCGATCAGTTCGACTTCAAATACCAGTGTTGAATAGGGTAAGATAATATTCGAATAGCCGTCTTTTCCATAGGCAAGGTCGGATGGAATAATAAACCGGGCCTGTCCGCCTTCCCTCATGTGCAGAAAGCCCTCTTCCCAACCTTTGATTACCTGTCCCTGCCCGAGAATAAAATGAAACGGCCGGCCTCTCTGAAGCGATGAGTCGAAGATTTTGCCGTCAATGGCCGTCCCGGTGTAGTGAACGGTCAGATCCTTCCCGGGTTCCGCTTTCTTGCCGCTTCCCTCTTTTTTAGAAATATAGTACATGCCGCTTGCGGACGGAGGTACCGTAGTATTGGTCAGCTCAATATAATTCTTCAGGAGGTTCATTTCCTGTTCTCTGTCAGAATGATAAATGCTGGCCCTTTCCTCTTCAAGGTCACCGATGTTTACAATGTTCTTCATTCTCACATGAATATAGACCGGATCTCCCTGCTGAAACTCAACCGGCAAATCCCGTTTGCGGTTTTTCTCAAAAAAATTTGCTGCATCCAGCTTGAAACAGACACTGTCGCCTACCTGCATCAAAGCCAGGGCGGTATAAAAATCCCCTTTGAACATGGGTTTCTGGAGTTGCATCCGGTAAAAACCGGATTCATCGTACAATTTGCCTTCCGGGGTTAGGATTTTCATTGACAGCACAATCAGGTCGCCTGTTTCAGGCGTTGCGCCTTCAGGATTCATCTCATAAAACCTGTAGGACAATCCTGATGGATGATGTTTAAAACCCCGATCAGACCGGTTACAGGCTAAACTATTGATTAACAGTAAGATTAGTGTATAAATGAGAATCTTTTTCATGAATCGCTCTTTTTTCCGTAAATGTAAAAAAATCACCGTGAGCTCCCTCGTTTCACATCGACCAACCGGATCCTATAAACCAGGGTGGCCCTCGCCGGAATCCGGTCACCATCGCCGACAAGTCCGTAGGCCAGGTGGGGAGGCATGATAATCAGGGCGCTATCGCCCGGCTCAAGGAGTTTGACTGCTTCGTGAAGACCCTGTTCTGACAGGGATTTATCCACAACAAAGTTCCTGGGGCCATCCAGAGTGGAAGTATAGCATGTAGTACCGTCGAGCAAGCTTATGTCATAATTCAGGCTGACCTGATCACCGCTTTTCACCTTGCGTGCTTTTGGCTGTTGCCTGCCGTGGTCGAGGATCTGGTAAAACAGTCCGGTTCCGGTTTCCTTAAGGTCCCAACCGGCATTGTCGGCATAATTCCGGATGACCACCGCATCTTGCCGGATCAGGTGTTTGTTGACATCCAGGAGCTTTTCCCGATCAACCTGACCGGGAAGTTTCCGTTCCGACTGGTCTGATTCGCCGGTATGACAGGATCCGCACAGGACCATGACCAGGCACAGGAAAAGGTTACGGATCAACAGGTGCATGGTGCAGTCAGACTTTTTTCAAAAGGTCTTGATATTCCATGAGCACGGATTCAAAATGTGCGATGGCATCTGGCATGGTACCATAAAAACGTCCTCCTGCTGCATTTATATGCCCGCCTCCATTAAAGAAACGATTGGCAAATTCGTTGACCGGAAAAGTACCCTTGGACCTCAGTGAAAGTTTGATATGATCCTCCTGCTCGGTAAACAACACCGAGAATTGTATCCCTTCAATGGAGAGCGGATAATTGACAAAACCCTCGGTGTCTCCTTTCCTATGATTGAACCGGTTTAATTCAGCCCGGGTCAGGGCGATGTAGGCAGAATGTAACTCCGGAAGTATCCTCATGCTTGATTCAAGGCTGTAGCCCAAAAGCCGCATACGGCTTTCAGAGAACATGCTGTAAATCTCATTGTAAATACGGTCCTTGTCGGCCCCGGCTCTGACCAGTTCGGCAACCGTTGCGAAAACCTCCGGATAAGAACAGTTCACCTTGAATTCGACCGTGTCAGTCATGATCCCGGCAAGCAGGCATGTAGCCGTTTCTGCAGAGAGCAGTTGCGACCATCCCATTCTTTTAATGAAGTAGTAAACCAATTCAGAAGTTGATCCTTTGGTTTCATCGATCCAGTAATAATCGGTGAAGATATCCTGGGGAGGATGATGATCGATCAATAACAGGGGTACTTTGGGATCCAGAAGCCAGGGTTCCATCAGGTCAACCCGGTCCGGGGCATTGAAATCAACGCATACAACCAGGTCAGCCGATCCGAACGCAGATTTGATGGCCCTCTTGCCTGACCTCCTTTCAAAGATTAAAATCCCGTCATGACCGGGAAGCCATTTCAGGAACGGAGGTGAATCATCGGGAACAGCGATGGATACTTCATGACCCAACGTGGCCAGAATACCACGCAGGCCGAGTGCTGAACCCACCGCATCGCCGTCAGGATTCTGGTGGCTGACAATCAATATTTTATGAGGCCCTAAGAAAAATTTCTTCAATCCCTCGATTGCGGAATCGGATTCCGCTCCTGCACTTCTCAGATCTATTTTCCTAAGCATAAATCAAAGATAACAATGTCATCACACCGAACCGACTAAATGATTATTTTTATGAAAACAACCCTTCGCACATGCCAGGAAAAATCACCTTTGCCATCATTAAACCGAATGCGGTCGCCCGTCAAGATACAGGAGCCATCATTAAAATGATCTGTGAAACGGGATTCTCGATAGCAGCTCTTAAAATGATCCGGCTGAGCGTCGAACAGGCCTCTTGTTTTTATGCAGTCCATCAAGGAAAGCCCTTTTATGACGGACTGGTCCGCTTCATGACCTCCGGACCGGTGATCGTTGCCGTGTTCCAGAAAGAGGATGCAGTCGAGTCATTCCGGAAACTTATTGGCAACACGGATCCGGTCAAGGCGGACCCGGGAACCATCCGGGCCCTGTTTGGAGAAACCATTCAAAGCAACGCCATTCACGGATCGGACTGTGATGAAAATGCCGTCAGGGAAGCCGGATTCTTCTTTGCCAATTCTGAGCGGTTTGGCAAGGCTGGTGAATTCCTTGAATGAAGGGATGGATCCTTAAACCGTGGTGCCTTAACGGATCACGATTTCATCGATCAGGTCGGCACCGACTCTCCGGTTGAGCTCTTCCTTCAGGGCTCCGCGTATCATCAACAACTCATTCCTGATTACCGCGGACCTTACGATTACGAACAGTTTCCTTTTCCTGACATAAACCGACTGGGTCGACCGGGCAATCATTCCTCCGGCCACTTCATCCCATAGCCTCACGAGTTCCCTTTCCTTCAACCGGGTTTTAAGACCGCTGTCCTCAAGGTATTCTCCGATAATATCACCCAGGGATCTTGTTTTGGTTCTTCTGATTACCATCTTCTTGACTAGAGTGTGATTACCTGCTCGTCCTCAATCCTGAACAAACGGTACTCGACCGGTATGGTAGCGAGGATTTTCTCAAGGTGCTCCTGATTGGTATCCGTGATGAAGATCTGGCCAAAATGATCTTCCGCCACGAGTTTCATGATTTCAGTGACGCGCCTGGAATCAAGCTTGTCAAAAACATCATCCAGTAAAATCAGGGGTCTTACCTCCGAAACCTCTTTCAGGAAGTCGTACTGAGCCATCTTAAGTGCAATCAGGAAAGTTTTTTGCTGTCCTTGAGAACCTTGCAGTTTCATGGGGTAGCCCGACAGCTTCAAAAGGAGATCGTCGCGGTGGATTCCGGCAGAAGTAAATTGCAGTTGACGGTCACGTTCCCGATAATCCTGAAGCAGGACCTTTAATGGGGTTTTCTCAAGCTGGGATTGATAGGTGAGCCCCACTGTTTCCTTGCCGGATGAGATTATCTGGTAGTAATGCTGGAAAACCGGCATCAGTTCAGTAAGGAATTTTTTGCGGCTGAGGTAGATCCTTGTCCCTGTGTCAACCAGTTTCTGGTCCCAGAATGAGAGCAGATCCTCATCAAACTGATGACTACGGGCAAAGTCCTTCAGACTTTTATTTCGCTGGCCCAAGGCTTTGTTGTATTGGATCAGATCCTCAAGGTATTGCCTGTTGTACTGGGAAATCACACTGTTCATATAGCGACGCCTTTCCTCGCTTCCTTCGAGGATCAGGCTGCTGTCAGCCGGCGAAACCATGACCATCGGGACCAGGCCTATATGATCGGCCAACCGGTTGTATTCCTTTCCGTTCCGGCGAAGTCTTTTCTTTTGATCCTCGTTGAAAGCGCATTGAATTTTTTCCGTCCGGTCATCAAATTCAAACTCGCCCTCGACCAGGAAGAATCCGGCCCCATGTTTAACCGTCTCGCTGTCAGAACCGCCAAAATAGGATTTGCTGAAAGCGAGATAGTGAAAGGAATCAAACAGGTTCGTCTTGCCAACTCCGTTGTTGCCTACGAAACAATTAACCCTGGGAGAAAACTCAAGATCCAGCTCACTGTATGTCTTGAAGTTAACCAGGTTGATTCTGTGGAGGTACATGATATTGCCTTTCACTGCCAAAATTAGCATATTCGAGGCAAAACCGGCGGAGTCCCGGTTTTTTGAAGGGGCTATTTCAAATCAGGTTATTTTATCTACATTTGCATGTTTTTTAAGAAATGACATATGGCGAGCAAACCTAAAGGCAAAAAGGATGACAATCTCGAGGTTGTCGAGCACGCATTAAGCAGCACTGAACATTTCATCGAGCATAACCAAAAGAGCCTGACCATTGTATTGGTTGTGATAGTTGTCATTGTTGGCATTTTCCTGGGTTACAAGAGGTTTATCGTTTCTCCAAAGGAAAAGGATGCCAAAAATGAAATATTTGCGGCCGAGCAATACTTTGAAAAGGATTCCTTTGACCTGGCTTTAAATGGCGACGGGAATAACCTGGGATTCTTAGATATCATTAACCAATACAAGATCACCAAGCCAGGAAAGCTGGCCCGCTATTACGCCGGTATATCTTACCTCAAACTGGGCAAGTACCAGCAAGCCATCGAGCAGCTGAAGAAATTCAAGCTGAAGGACAAACTGGTCAACCCGATGGCCCAGGGAGCCATTGGAGATGCTTATGCTGAACTGGGTGATGAACAGGAAGCCATTGATTATTATCTGAAGGCTGCACGTGAAAATGTCAATTCTTTTTCCACGCCGATTTTCCTGATGAAAGCCGCTGAATTGATGGAGGCTTCAAAAGATTACCGGGGAGCCGTTGATCTATACAGGGAGATTCAGACAGAGTACCCCGAGTCCAATGAAGGCCGGAAAATTGAAAAATACATTGCCCGAGCTCAAGCCGGATTGGATCAATAAGAAAAAACTCTACCAGTTAAGCCGGATATTCCGGCTTTTTTTTCACGGAAATGTC
Source organism: uncultured Porphyromonadaceae bacterium (assembly GCA_964547475.1). Taxonomy (GTDB): domain Bacteria; phylum Bacteroidota; class Bacteroidia; order Bacteroidales; family UBA12481; genus UBA12481. The sequence continues at coordinate 558 of CAZJNQ010000008.1, read as the reverse complement.
AACCTATTCAAAAAACCTCTCCGCTTATGACCCGGACACGGTGCCGGACGGCAGCAATATGACGATCGGGATCATCGTTTCCGAGTGGAACCGCGAAATTACCTGCGCGCTCGAACAGGGTGTCCGGGAAACCTTGCTGATCCATGGAGTTGATCCCGGGCATATCATTACCCTATATGTCCCGGGAAGTTTTGAGCTGCCTATGGGAGGGCGCCTGCTTCTGGAATCCAGGGATCCCGATGCTGTAATACTGGTCGGATGCGTTATTCAGGGTGAAACCCGTCATTTCGAGTTCATCTGCCAGGCCGTCTCGCAAGGCTGCATGAGCCTGGGGCAGGAATTCAGCAAACCAGTCATTTTCGGCGTTCTCACCACCGATAACCTGGAACAGGCACTGGCGCGTGCCGGGGGGAACTTGGGGAATAAGGGAACGGAAGCGGCGATCACGGCACTGAAAATGGCAGACCTTGCAAGGAAGATGGGCTGATGAAAAGCTTATTTTAGTGACTCGTGACTCGTGATTCGTGACTCGTGATTCGTGACTCGTGACTCGTGATT
>CAZJNQ010000007.1:0-67610 GCA_964547475.1 uncultured Porphyromonadaceae bacterium | reverse complement strand
AAGGAAAGTAAAAAGGAAAAAGGAAAAAGGAAAAAGTGATGTTTGACTAACCCCAGACTTCAGTCTGGGGGCGTACCGCCATCCTTTGACTAACCCCAGACTTCAGTCTGGGGGCTTTCGAGTCACGAGTCACGAGTCACGAATCACGAGTCACGAATCACGAGTCACCATTCGCTCTTCTTTCGTATTTTTACTAATCAATCGACCCAAATGAAAAAAATATTTCTCCTTACTCTCTCTTTCTCCTTCCTCCTTCCTCCTTCCTCCTTTTCCCAGACAGTTCTTCCCCTAACCGATAACATGGACATCCCCTCCAACTCCGACATCAAGCTCCTGCCCGGGAGCTATTCGTTCGGAGATGCAGCCGGGGACGGTGTGATCCGGATCGTGGGCAAGGAGAACATCACCATCGATGGAGACAGTGTGGAGGTTACGGGTGCCGGTTTCGCAGGATTCATGATCTACATTGAGAATTCGAGGAACATCACAATAAAGAATTTCCAGTCTGTTTCGGAGTATTATTATGCCGTTACAGCTCGTTTGTCATCGGAACTGACGATAAATGGCAACCACTTCTCCCATAATAAAAAAGACACCACCGGCTGGATCTATATCTGGACCGACTACACCGAAGCATTGGGCGGCGGAGTGCTGATGCATCGCTGCGATGATTCGGAGCTCTTCGATAACACCATGGTTCAGCAAAATGACGGAATCGCACTGTATGAATGCGATCACATGGAAATCCATGATAATCTCCTGAACTGGAACTGCGGATTCGGCATCCGTATGAACTACACCGATAACTGCACCATTCGCCGGAATAATTGTTCCCATGTGAACCGGATCACCGATCCCAGCGACTGCGCGGCCATCCTGCTCATTGTTTCCAACAACAATGTGGTGGAATACAATGACCTTACCTATTCCGGCGACGGGGTTTTCCTCGGACAATACGAATTTTCCCATATTCCCAATAACAATTACTTCGGATATAACGACTGCTCCTATTCCCCCCATAATGCCATCGAGGCCACCTTCGCCGATGGCAATGTTTATATCGGGAACCGTTGCAATTTCAGTCACTACGGATTTTGGCTGGGATACAGCTTCAACTCACTGGTGCAGGACAATGAAATAATCGGGAATCTCCAGTCGGGGGTGGCGGTCGACCGGGGATTCAGCAATACCTTCATCAGCAACCTGATCAGGGAAAACCCTTACGGTTTCGAGTTGTGGGAAGGGGGGGTGATAGAGCCTTACCGTGACCAGTACTCACATGATTATTATATCTATGACAACCTCATCGAGGGCAACGTATGGGGGATCAGTGCCCTGAGCACCGAGCACCTGGTTGCGAAAAACAACACATTCAGCCGGAACAGGGAAGATATCCACGTCGAAGGGGAAGCCTTCCAGGATACCCTGACAGGCAACATCTTCCGGTCGCCCACCCTGTATCATATCAACAGCTCATCACCCGACCTCATCCATGCGCCGGACAATACCTTCATCCCGATGATTGACACATTGATGCACAACCGCTTGCGTGGCAACATCACCTGGCAGCCTTTCGTCCGGACCGATGAGCCCAAGGTCCAGGAAACTCCTCCCTGTGACATGGCCGAGCGTCCGGGTGTGTGGACGATCTATGCCGATCCCGGCTATGGCTACCGGAGGGACGAAACCCTTGAATGGGATTACAGCGACAAAAAGGTGGGAGCCGCTTCGATCAAGATGTACACTCCCCGGGGTTGGTTTGTGGGGTTGAATTACCGGCCGGGCGAAGATTCCCTGGCCCTATGGGGTTTATCTGAGACGGACACGCTGTCATTCTGGGTCAAGACGATCAAGCAGCCTACCTACGGTTTTCAGGAATTCAAGATCCGTATCGGCAATGTCAACCAAGGCTACTTTGAATATGCCGGTTCCACCTCTGCCTTGAACAACGCCAACAAAACCTGGAAGCGTTACCGCGTTCCGCTGAAGGGGAATGCCTCGTACCCGCGGGCTATTGTCGGGAACATGAGCCTGAACGACGTCAATTATGTGGAATTCCGGGCTGACACCTGGGATTTCGGTTATACCCTCTGGCTCGACGGCGTACAGTTTAAATCCTGTAACCCGACGGGCATCGGCGAGGAACCGGTTATCAACAGATTTTCCTCCGGTTGCTATCCGAATCCATTCACCGAGGAAACCACCATCTGGTTTGACCTGCCCGCACCTGGTCCGGTCAGCCTGGCCGTGTACGACCTGAATGGAAAATGCGTCGCCAACCTGGTAGACCGGGAATTACCGGCAGGGAGGTACGAAGAGGTTTTCCATCGAGGCAATCTCCATCCGGGAATTTTCTTTTTCAAGGTCCTGTCAAACAGTGGAACCGGATGCGAAAAGCTTTTCATTAACTAATTCATGACTCATGAACGATAATGATCAGCCTTTTTTCGTAACGATCAGCATTTCAAAATCTTCCGTCGTCAACTCTTCATCCCGGCTGAAGGCGCCCTGCCGGCAGCCGTAGATGCCGGTTTCCTTGAAACCGAGGGATTTCAGCAGCCAGGTGATCTCCGATGGAACATAATACCGTTCATTGCAGTGGAGCGTCATTGCCTTTCCGCTGTCATCGGTGGTTTCATAGGTTGAAAGGTCCCTGAAGGTCATCAGGTCAAAGCTGTTTCCGCTGCTGACACCGCCGGATGAGCCGCTGTTGATGAACTCCCTGACGGAATGGAACAGGGGGAACAGGCCGTTGAGGGTGGTAAAGATGAATTTACCTTGGCTTTTCAGCGAATTATGCACATTCTTCAGGATCCTGTAATTCATTTCATCCGTCTCCATCAGGGGGAAAGCTCCCTCGCAGAGCATGATGGCCAGGTCGAATTCTCCCTTGAAATCGAACTCCCGGGCATCCATGCGCAGGAACCGGACTTCTGCACCGCGTTCAACAGCCACTTTCCGGGCCTTGGCCAGCTGGCCTTCCGACAGGTCGATCCCCGTCACGCTGTAACCACGGGTTGCAAGCTCAATGGAATGCCGGCCGGTACCGCAACCGACGTCCAGGATTTTAATCGACCTGTCATATCCGGCCTCTTTTTCGATAAAATCCACCTCGCCGACAGTTCCCTTCGTAAACTCTTCCCGGTCATAACTATCGGCAAAATTCTCAAATAATTCCTCGTACCATTGTTTCATTTTTCCCTCCTGAGTCGTCTTACCCGGTCATAATTTCTGCTGCGTGCTTAATGATCATCCGGCGATAAAGGCATGCTAATCACCAATCACTATTCACCAATCACGAATCACGAGTCACGATTCACGAATCACGAGTCACGAATCACGAGTCACGAATCACGAGTCACGAATCACGAATCACCAGTCACTATTCCAATCAGCTTCCCCGCCGCTTCAACGGCCGACCGTACCGCCGGCTCGCAGACCTTCTCATGCAACCCGGTCTGCTTGAATGCTTGCCGTCCTTCTGGTGACCGCAGGTCCAAACCGTCGAGCAGTTCACCGCAATAGACGGAGCCATTGGCCTTTTTGAACTCTTCTAGGAATTGCTGAACCACCCGGTTTGCCAGTTCCTTGGCATCGGGCTGGTGTTTCATGGCCTTCAGGCACACCATTCCGAGCGTTATAACCGCTCCGTTGACCGCACCGCAAACCTGCCCCGTGCGGGCAATGCCGCCGCCGAATCCGAGGCCCAGGCCCATGATTGTCCCTTCATTCAATCCGGTTTGCTCCCTGAAGGCCAGCATTACCGCATGAGCGCAGTTGCAATCCGTACGGAAGCGCTCGAGAATTAACTCCAGGTTATTGACATTCATCGTACTAAGTATCAAAACGTGTCATTCTTTTCTTTTCCCTGAGTAACCGGTCGGCACCGGGTATCCGAGGCTTTTCTGTGATTATTACAAGGTCTTGATCCTGATGTTCCGGAAGCGAAGAGTGGATCCGTGTCCCAGGAATCCTATGTGGCCTAAAGTCCGTTTGAGCCCCGGATGGTCGTTGTGGTCTATCGTTCCGTTCCTGCTGGCTTCCGCAATGTCACCGTCAACGATGACTGTACCGTTCAGGGTGACTTTTATCCTGGTTCCCCGGATCCAGATCTCCTCCTCATTCCATTCGCCCACCGGTTTCAGGAATTCACGCCGGGCGGGGATTACCCCGTAGACCGATCCATGGTACTGGTATTTCTGCAGGTTGGCATAAACCGGCGCGCTGTTGTCAAGCACCTGGATCTCCATGCCCACATAGGCTGCGTCGCCTTCGAGAGGAGTGCGGATGCCGATTCCGTTGTTGGCTCCCGGGGTGAGCTGGAACTCAAACCGGAAGGCAAAATCGGAATACTCCTTCCCGGTATAGAGGTTACCTGATTCGCCCCTGCCACCGGGTTCGACCAGGATCTCGCCGTTGTCCACCTTATAATCGGTCTTGTTCCCAACCCATCCATCCAGGTTTTTGCCATTGAAAAGGGAAACAAATCCATCGGCCTGTTCCTGGACCGAGAGACCGATATTCTCGCTCTTGATTTCATGAACATAGATATCGCGGAAACCGAGATCCGTCCCGTGCGCCTGAAGTTCAATTGCGCCTGTGGGGAAGATCGGGATTGAACGGTCCCAGTAATTTTCCATGATCACGTTGTCGACGACCAGGATACCGTTGAGGCAAACCGTCACTCGCTCCCCGATCATCTTGATATAGAATGTATTCCAGTCACCTATGGCGTTATCGGCCAACTTCAGGGGCTTGCTGGGATTTTTCTGGTTGTTGTACAATCCGCCCGATCCCACCTGGGCACCGGCGTCTATCCTGCTGGTATCCCATATCTGTACCTGCGGTGAACCGCGGAGGTAGATGCCGCTGTCGCCGTTCTTCATGATCCGCCAGTCGACCCACATCTCAAAATCAGCATAATCCTTTACAGAGCAAAGGTTGTTGCCTTTGCCGTTGAAAACGATCATGCCATCCTTCACCGACCAGCTATCCTTGACCTGGGCATCCGCTTCAGCCTGTTTTTTAGAGAGTTCTTCAGCAGACATCTTGGCCCTGGCGACCGGGTTTTCGACAAGCCCTTTCCATCCGGTCAGGTCCTTGCCGTTGAACATCGGAACAAAGCCCGGATCTTTAGGCATGGATGCCAGCCAGTTTCTCATGTTCTCCTTTGCATACTGGCTGTCCTCACCGCTGATCACCTCAACGCATGTGTTCAGGATCGTTCTGACAGTCTCGCCGTACATCCCTTCCCTGGTTCCCGAGGGTGGCAGTGCGATATTCATGGCCACCCAGGCTGCATCACTGGCAATGGCCGGATCGTCGAGGTATTTGGCAACAAAAACCAGGGTTGGGAAAGTGCGGTTGCCATTGAGCGCCTGGATCACCTGTTTTTTCTGATCGGCCGTAGAGGCCAGTTCCATGATCTTGCGCAGGCGGAGGAGCTTCTGATCGGGGTTCAGCCTTGATTTCCCGGTTATGGCAACATAGGAGGAGAAAGCTTCCCTGGCATATTTCTTATCCTTGCCCGAAGCAATGGCATACAGCTGGTTGCAGACCGACTCGTCTTTCCATTGAGTCAAGGCCTTGAATGCAAGATCCTTAAGTGATCCTTTCTGGGTACTGAATTCATTGATCACCAGTTTTAAGGCATCGGCGCCCCCAACCCGCGGGAACACTCCCAGCAATTTCTCACGTAGTGCTTTCTTAGTATTGTAGGCCGAAATAATAGTTTTATTCCGCTCAACGGCATTCTCCGTTCCCGTAACCGCAACCACCAGTGCATCCTGTGTAAAGGCTATGGCAGCAGGATAATTTGCATTTTCCAGGTTCGCAAGCAGGACAACATCATCACCCGGCTTGGTCACCCTGGGCAAAGCCTTGTAGGCTGCGCCGCTTACCAACGGATTCCCGCTCTGCAGATAACCCCTGACCACCGAAGCATGAGAGGCATCTTTCCGGGCCGCCAGCAAGTCGATAAGAACCGGTTTTGCACGATCCGGAACTTTATCCACAGCTTCGGCAACCTGATCCATCTCATTCGGTCCTGCGATGGTATGAAGGAGCACCCCGCAAGCCGCCAACTCTTCCCCTTCAGCCTGATCCATATTCTTAAGAACCAGCGGAAGGGCACCTTTCCCTTCAAGCTTGACCAAGGCATCCAATGCTGCTATCCTGGACACCGGTTCCTTGCCCCGGATCATGTTATAGAGCAAGGGTTCGATCATGGGATTGCCCGTTTTGCCGAGCATGGACACGATCTCTGCAGCAGTTTCCGGATTTGCGGTTTCGGCTTTGTCCATCCACTTACGGATCGCCGATACGTCTTGCATGGTCAGTGCCTGGTTCAGAACCGCTTCCCGGTATTTTTTATCCGGATTATCCACGCTGTTCAACAACATGCCTAGATTTTCATAGCCAAAATTCTCAGTCAGGACGCTCATGGCGGCTAATCCTGTCGCTACATTGGCCGGTCCCTGGCAGTCTTTTACGAGGTTGTTGCAAATCCTCAACGCCATTGCCAGTTCCCCGTTCTTGGCCAGGTTATCGGCATAGATCACCAGTGCCCGTGCAGCTTCAGTCGGTTCATAGGCATATTTTGCTTCTTGGGCTGCCTTTAGCATGACTTCCGATGATGCAGGGGATCCGATCTGTGACAACGCAAACAGAACAGCCTTTTTCAGCTGCAGATCGTCAGTGCCGGCCAGGGTGCGGATGCTTTCCTCACCACACGGTCCCGCATAGTGTCCGAATGCGTTAACTACCACCACCTGGTTCTTACCCTTAAGTTCGGGGATGGCAATCTTCAGCGCATGCATGGCCGGGTGGTTTTTCATGCTCACCAATACGGCAGCCGCCGGTTCAACGAGGTAGTCGTCCGGCAGGTATTTGGCGATCGGTTCCACAGCCTCTTCTTTGGCAACGAACCTCAGCTGGTTCATGAAATAGGATTTGACCCCTTTATCCGGAGCCTGTTCGATGGCCTGAAGAAGGGCGCTTGAAACCATCATTCTTGCATCTTCCCTGCCTTCCTGACCCAATACCGAAACGAGGGCACTGATAGCCAGGCGCACATTGGTATCGTCACCAGTGCCCGCAGGTACGATCAGTTTGGTTATCTCGTTGATCCCGGGAGTTCCCAACGAGATCATTTCCTCGACTGCCCTGTCCCGTTGGATCAGATCCCTCGTCGGCATCTGGGCCAGGATATCGGCCACCTTGGTTGACAGCAGGCGTACGTCTTGCGCCTGAAGGTTCAGACAGATCAGTGCGGCAGCGAGAACTATAAACGTTTTGTTTCCTATGTTTTTCATCTTGTTGATTTTAGCAATACGTGATACGTGATGCGAAGAAGTGACGAGTGACTGGTAACCAGTCGTTGCCAAATCCCCAGACTTAAGTCTGGGGTTAGTCATACTCCTTATTCCCATATGCCCTTTCCTACAGCGTCCATGGTGAGCGCATCGGTTGATTAAGTAGCCGGTTGGCTTCTTCATCATCGATAAATTCCTGTTTTACAGGGTCATACTTCAGCGAACGTCCGAGGCGCAAGGCGGTCACACCCAGGTTAACGATGGTGCTTGAACGATGGCCATTCGTTTCGTTCAGGGCAAATTTCCGGCGGGTCCTTACCGATTCGGAAAAAATCCCGATCTGTGGTTCCGGATCCGGCAGGGTTTCAATGAATTGCTGCAGGTTGGGAATATCGGATTTGAATCCACGGTAAACCTTGCCCAGCGGACCTTCGATATAAGCGGCATTCTTATCCCTGTTTTCCCCGTCGAGGACGATCTTGCATCCGTCGGAATAGGTGTATTCGATCCTTCGCCAGGAACCGCAGGCATCCGGATGCTGTTGCGGGGCATCCACTTCGACAAAAACCGGACCGGTGTCGTCCTTGCCAAGCATGTACTGTACCGGGTCGAGATAATGCTGGCCCATGTCACCCAATCCGCCCCCGTCGTAATCCCAGTAGCCGCGGAAAACGGAGTGCACCCGTTCCGGGTTGTAAGGTTTATAGGGAGCCGGTCCCAGCCAGAAATCATAATCAAGGGCTTCAGGCACCTTCATCGGTGCCAGGTTGGTCTTTCCGCTCCAGTAGAACTTCCAGTCGTAACCGGTTATCCCGCTCACGGTCACCTTAAGGGGCCAACCCAGTATACCACTGGCAATCAATTTTTTCAGCGGCTTCACATCGGTACCTAATCCATAAAAGGTGTCCTTGAACCGGAACCAGGTATTGAGCCGGAACATCCTGCCGTGCCGGTTCACGGCCTCCACAACCTTGATCCCCTCGCCGATGGTACGGGTCATGGGTTTTTCGCACCAGATATCCTTTCCGGCTTCAGCGGCCGCGACCGACATCAGTGCGTGCCAATGGGGCGGAGTGGCAATATGAACCACGTCTATATCCGGACGGGCCAGCAGTTCGCGGAAATCATGATATCCGGAAACTCCCGGACCCGCTGCAGCAAGGGCATCCTTCAGGTGATCCTTGTCCACGTCACACACTGCAAGCAGCTTTCCTTCATAACCGAAATGCCCGCGGCCCATGCCGCCAACACCGATTATTCCCTTGGTAAGCCGGTCGCTCGGCGCGGTGTATCCCGTTCCGCCCAGGACATGGCGCGGAACTATCGTGATCGCAGCAGCACTGATCAAACCGGTCTTGAGGAAGTTTCGGCGGTTACTAGTTTGTTTATGTTTCATTGATGAAAATTTATTGTGTCTCGGGTTTGAACGATCCGAAGGTAGGATTTTTAGAGGCTGCAGTCAATGACTTCCGCTATTTCTTTCATCGGCATATTACATTAATATTGATACTTTAGTGACAATTTTTACGTAAATTTGGCAACACTAGAGTACAGAATTATGGAATACATACCTCGGACGCTGGAAAACAGGATAACTGATTACCTGGCACCGGCAAAGGCCATCATTCTAACGGGGCCGCGAAGGACAGGCAAGACAGTTCTGCTGAAAAAAATTCAGGAGATGCATAAAAAAGAGTGCCTGTTCCTGAATGGTGATGATTTCATGGTCCAGGATCAATTGGCCAGGCGTAGCTCGATGAACTATGAAGCCCTGTTGGGAGATAAACGATTGCTTATTGTGGATGAAGCAACGGAGGTTCCGGAAATAGGCAAAATTATCAAGCTAATGCTGGACAGCATACCCGATCTCAGAATCATAATTTCCGGCTCTTCTTCTTTTGATCTGGTCAACAAAACAGGTGAACCGCTGACAGGCCGGCAATATACTTTCCATTTATTCCCATTTACGGAGCAGGAGCTGGCTTCTTCCTTCAACCTTCCGGAACTTGCTGAGCTACTCAGGCACAGAATGATCTACGGCAGCTATCCGGAATTGTTTTCATTGCCGGGAAATGATCGGAAGTCAGCTTATCTGCGTGAACTCGCCAACTCCTACCTCCTTAAAGACCTGCTGGCATTTGAGAATCTTAAGAATGCGACAAAGCTCAAGGATTTACTGAGATTACTGGCTTTCCAGATAGGTAATGATGTTTCCATTCATGAATTATCAAGGAGCCTCTCGATGTCAAGAAATACTGTGGAAAGATATCTGGATCTGCTGACTAAAATCTGGGTTATTTTTAAAGTTGAACCATTTAGCCGGAATCTCCGGAAAGAGATAAGTAAAAGTGCCAGGTATTATTTCCTGGACAATGGCATCCGGAATGTACTGATCAATAATCTGGAATCCCTTGAATTCAGGAATGATACCGGAGCTCTGTGGGAAAATTTAATGGTCAGCGAAAGGATCAAGACTCAGGAATCCCGGGGCATGTTGGTCTCCAACCATTTCTGGCGAACCTATGACAAGCAGGAGATTGACTGGATCGAAGAATGGAATGGGCGACTATACGGATATGAGATGAAGTGGAGTCCCACGAAACAACCGCGCTGCCCTGAAGGCTTTTCAAAAACCTATCCGGATGCTACTTTTATGTGCGTATCACGAGAAAACTATCATGATTTTATAAATCAATAATTCAATCCGGAAAATGAAAAAACCGATTTGCCTCCCGGTTGTAGCTGGTCTCGTATTGTCCCTATGTTTTTATCCGGCATACCCGCAGGACACCACCCGCATCATTTCCCATAACCAGGTTAAGGTAGTTACCGATCCCACAAAAGGGGTGAACAGTTACCCCGCCGAGGTTACGTTTCCTGCAGCAGGCCAGCCCGTCCGGAAGATCAATATCCTGGTCACCTTTCAGTGCCCCGACGGACTGCAGTGCGGCGAATGGGATTATATCGATTACGTTAACCTGAAAGGCACGGATCCGGTCACGGGAAAAGAATTCACTTATGAGATTGCCCGCCTGATCACACCTTACGGCCGGTTTTTCGGTGATAAATGGTTCTTTACCTTCAAGGCTGATATAACGGATTTCTCTTCCCTGCTCCGCAACAAAGCCGTCGTTGAATATGTCCATTCGGGTTATGAATCCGATAAAACCTGTGGCTGGAAGATCACGGTGAAATTTGAGTTCATCAGCGGACCGCCGGTCGCTGATGCCCTCTCCGTCGAGCCCCTGTGGAACGGCCAGTTTCCCTATGGCGACACCCTGAAACCCATCGAGAAAAACCTGGATGCAAGAACTGTACGTGCCTCCGAAAAAACCCGGTTTTTGCGTCTCCGGGTGATCCAGACAGGTCACGGGATGGACCGGGAGGAAAACTGCGCCGAGTTCTGTTCAAAATACCGGGATATCCTCTTTGATGGGAAGATTGCCGAGCACCGGGATATCTGGATGACGTGCGGTTCCAACCCGGTGTATCCGCAAGCCGGAACGTGGATCTATGACCGGGCCAACTGGTGCCCCGGCTGCATGGTCAATCCCGAGCATTTTGACCTGTTCGTCAATCCGGGAACAACCCATACTGTTGACATCAATATGGAGCCGTACACCGTCACCCGGGGAGAGGCAACCGCCAACTACGTGTTCAGTTCTTTCCTGATCCAGTACGGCAAGCCACGGGCAACAAACGATATTGCCATCGAGGAGATCCTGGCTCCTTCCGTTCATGAGAATTTCTCCCGGATGAACCCCGTCGGGTACGATTCGAAGATCCTGATCCGTAACTGCGGCGCACAATCCCTGAAATCATTGAAAATCGAATATGGTCTGGCCGGTCAGGTGCCTATGGTCTACTTATGGACCGGCAACCTGGCTTTCGGCAAATCCGAGGAGATCCTCCTGCCTGGAATTCTTGTTTCAGATCTGGAAAAGGATTTGTTCACGGTGACCCTGAGCAAACCGAACGGGAAAGCAGACCAGTATACCGGCGACAACCGCATGACGTCTATCCGGGTAGCCCCACCGATATATCCTTCAAAATTTATCCTGATAGGCAAAACCAACCGCGACAGCTCACAAACTTCCTGGAAAATCACCGACCCATCAGGAAAAATCTGGTATCAAAAAACCGAATCCGACCTTAAGGATAATACGGAATACCAAGACACGATTACCCTTCCCGACGGCCATTATTCCTTGCTGGTCACCGACAAGGGTGGTGACGGCCTGGAATTCTGGGCCAACCCCCGTGCCGGGATGGGAAACGTTCGTCTGGCCAGCACAGATGGCAAGCTGATCAAGGCTTTCGGCAGCGATTTTGGAAACGGGATCTTCCAGTCGTTCACGGTCGACAGCAGGAAACCGGAATTTACCACACAGGAAGCCATGGTGCTGGCCTACCCGCACCGGCCCACGCAGAATACCACCCTGATGCTCCACTTCAACCAGCCGCAGACGGTCACCGGCCGGCTCACCACACAGGATGGCAAGCTGCTCCAGGAAATGACCTGGCATGATGTCACACAGGGTAATTTTCTGATCGACCTGTCGAATTATCCCGATGGGATCTACATGCTCATGCTCAAGTATGGAGACCAGACTGAGAGCATCAGGCTAAAGAAGGCAGGGAGAAGAATGTCAGACTGAGAGACCGAGAGACTGAGAGACCAGAGACCAGAGACAAGAGACCAAGAGGCTGAGAGACTGGGAACAGGAGTCACTCGTCAATTGTCACTCGTTACTTCTTCGCATCACGCGTCACGCGTCACGGTATTCGAGCGTTTCCGGGCTTACCACCGGGAGCTTCGCCTCTTTGTAATCCCGAACGTTCCGGGTAACGAAAGCATCCATGTGGCCCAAATCGGCACAGTAATACTGTATCGCATCCTCCAGGTCGTTGAAGCCGGATTGCATAGCCATCCGTATTGTCTTTTGATTAACCGGCAGGATTCCAATGATCCTGTTCAATTCCGCAAGAACCTGGATCACTCGTTTATGCGATCCATATTTCCTCAAAATATAGTACAGGTTACTTATACTCTGGGAAGAGGTATACCCGGAGATCTCGTTTTTATCTATCCTGTTGAATAGCAGTGCAGCACTCTCGGAAAACGGTTTCCGGTCGGCCAGAAAATCGATGATCACGTCGGTGTCGATGAAGACTCTAATCATGGTTCAGATGTTTGCGGCCGATAGCTTCACTCAGTTCCTTCTTGTAATCAAAATCAGCCGGCAGCGTAAAGGATCCCATCAATAATCTCACTCTCGGGGAGAGTTCATCTGCCGAATAGTCGCGATCATCTGCCAGCATCTTCAAATAGCTCTCTACCAGATCAGACAGGCTGCGGCCCTCCCTTTTAGCCACCAGTTTCGCCCTCCGGATCACCTCATCATCCACATTCAGTGTGAGTTTGGTGTTCATGTTACGTAATATTTCTTCCATAAAATTACGTAATATTTATTAATTGTACAACCATTCCCCTATATAGATGCGGAAAAGTTGGCAGAATGGAAGAAAGGGGCATGAGAGCAGGAAGGAAAGGCAGAGGGCAGAAGGCAAAAGGCAGAAATCAGTAATAAGTTGTTAAGTAAGAAGGTATTATGACTAACCCCAGACTTCAGTCTGGGGGTGGAACACCATCCAATGACTAACTCCGGACTTCAGTCCGGTGACTTTCGTATCACCAGTCACGAATCACGAGTCACGAGTCACGAGTCACGAGTCACGTCCTACAGTCCTTCCGTGATCTTTCGCACCAGCTTGCTCTCGTTGAAGAACTCCTTGGCAACCACACGGATGACCGTATAGGCAGGGATTGCGATCAGCATCCCGATGACTCCGCCGATGGTGGCTGCAACCAGGATAACGATGAAGATCTCCAGCGGGTGTGACTTGACCGAACGGGAGAAGATCTGCGGCTGGAACACCACGTTATCGACGATTTTGGTGAATTCCATCGCAAGGAAAATATAAATGACCAGCGGCAGCAGGTCGTGGGCCACGTCCATCGGCATGCTAACGGCCACCCCTACTGTGATGCCTACAATGGAGGCAATGAAAGGACCCACATACGGTATGACGTTCAGCACCCCGGCAATCAGGGCGATCGTCGCAGCATGACTGAACTGGATGCCGACAATGGAAAGCCCGATGGTGTGCAGGATGATCACACCCGTAGATTGCAGCAGGATCCCGATAAAGTAGCGTTTCAGGAGGTTGCTGCTGGAGTGGACGGCATTCCGGACGTTCTGTTCCTTATCCTCGGGAAAAAAGAGAACCAGGGCATCCTCGAACAGATGCGATTCCTTCATAAAGTAATAGCTGATGAAGGATATGGAGAGTACGGCGATGAAAGCATTTCCGATGAAGCCGGGCAATCCTTCCAGGGTGGACGTGAGTTTATCCGAATTGACAAAGGCGTTCAGGCTGTTCGTTGCCCAGGCCTGAAGGCTGAAATCATCCTCCACCAGGTTGAACTCGGAAAGCGTTTTTTGAATTTTTTCGATGGGCTCCTGGAGATTGGTCAGCAGAGTGCCAATATCGAGATTGGAAAAATATTTCAGTTCATTGATCAGGAGTGGAATGAATGTATAGAAAAAAAGGAAGACCAGGCCCCAGAAAAGCATTACGGTTGTGAAGGAACAGATCGCCCTGGGCAGGTGCCATTTCCTGACATGTATCTTTTCCATCAGGTTGACCAAAGGCTCGCCGATCATCGAGATAACGAAAGAAACGATGATGAATATGACGATTGAGGAAAAAAACCAGATGGAAAATCCGGCGATCAGAATGGTCACACCCAGGATAATGAACCGCTGGGTATTGGTCAGGGTAGGTCTGGCTGCCATACCCGTAAAGTTATAATAATATTATTATCAATCAGGACATCAAGGGATAGATCATCCACTCGGCAACCAGGTAAGAGAGGATCAGGAGGCTGGTCCAGGTCAGGTGTTTCCGGATATCCACATACTGGCTGACAGGTATTTTCATTACCCCCGAGAGGTAGCTCATCAGGAATATCCTCTCGAAGTAATAGGCTATGACGGTTGCCAGGGCCACTCCCCGGATTCCCCAGGCGTTCACAAGCAAGAGGCTTAGGCCGATGTTCAGGATCAGTTCCAGGATTGCCGCGATCATCTGGATGCGGGTTCTTTTCAGGGCCAGCAGGACGGTCTGCGGGAACAGAAGGCGGCTGGCGATGAGCAGGAGGTAGAGGTTGAAAACTCCGGCGCTTTCAAGGAAGTTTCGCCCGTAAATCAGGGGGAAAAGCACATAGGCCGCCAATATCAGTCCGATGGTCAACGGGAACATCCATCCTGCCATTCTGCCCGACCGCTCTTTCAGTATTTTCAAGCCCGGTCCGGTCCCGTCCCTTGCAATGACAGGCACGAGAGCGTTGCTTAAGGCATAGGCCAGCAGGGCAACCAGCGGGAGTTCCCTCGCCCCGTAACGGAAGATGGCAAATGTACCCGCATCAAAACTGGCGCTAACGATGAATCCGTTGATATATTGAGCCGATCCGCTGAACAGGACGCTCAGGATGACCGGACCACCCAGCGCCAGGTACTGTTTCCAAAAAGGCAGGCTTATATGAAAATCCCCGTTCCGGATCAGCATGACGATCAGCCAGATCATCCTGAACCCTCCGGCAGCGATCATTCCCCACATGGCACCTTTAACCCCCCAGCCCAGGATCACCGGCAAACCCGTCAGCACGATCTGCAGGGTCCAGGCAACAATGCCGTACCGGACAAGCTTTCGGGTTTCATCGGCAAGCACATAGCCGTATTCGACCAGGGTTGAGGGAGCGAACAATATCAGGTACAGGATGACCAGCCCAACAATTTCACGCGGCATTTCCTGCCCGACGAGTTTCCCCAGGGCCGGGCTGCCCAGCCACAGAGCCAATGAAGCCAGGATGGAGAAGAGAAAGAGCAGGACGGCTGAGTTGAAGAATTCGCGTGATGCGGGATCCGGGATGCGGGATCCGGGATGTGGGATCCGGGATGCGGGACTCGTGATGTGTGATGCAGCCGGGGGCTGGTGGGAGGCCAGGGGCAGCAATGCCTGGATCAGTCCGGTAATCCAGAAATAGCTGACAATGCCTGCAAAAAACAGGAATGATTCAAAGATCCCTATATCGCCGGGGAATATTCCGGCGCGGGGGAGTATGATGCTGATCAGGAAAACGGAGCCGTACCGGAAGAGTTGGAAAAACTGCAGGCCGGACAAAGTGTCCTGGGGCACTATTTTTTTCCAGGGGATCGGCAAGTCATTCGATATTTAGCGGCTCCTTCACTTTCTGCTTCATCAGGGCATGTCCGAGAACATCCTGGATGGTACGCACATAACGAAAGGTAAGTCCTTTTAAGTATCTGGCCTTGATCTGTTCGATATCATTCCGGTTCTCTTCGGCAATGAGGATTTCCCTGATCGATGCCCTTTTGGCTGCCAGGATTTTTTCCTTGATCCCACCCACAGGCAATACCCTTCCACGGAGTGTGATCTCACCAGTCATAGCCAGGTTCGGCTTGACTTTTCGTTGCGTAAAGGCCGATGCGACAGATGTTACCATTGTAATCCCGGCCGACGGGCCGTCTTTGGGGATAGCACCTTCCGGAACATGGATATGGACATTCCATCTTTCAAAAGCCGTTTCCGGTATACCCAGCCGGCCGGCATGGGCTTTCAGGTATTCCAGGGCCAGGATGGCTGATTCTTTCATCACCTCACCCAGGTTCCCTGTGATTGTCAGGTTGCCCTTGCCATGGCTGAGACTGGTTTCGACATAGAGTATCTGCCCGCCGGTTTCGGTCCAGGCCAATCCTGTGACAACCCCGGCAAACTCGTTGCCCTGGTACTCATCTTTCAATACTTCCGGGTAACCCAGGTACTCTTTCAGGGTGTCGACGGCCACCTGTTTGGGTGGTTCTTCGCCCATCGCAACTTTTTTGGTCAGCTGCCTGACTACCTTGGCAATCTTTTTGTCGAGCAGGCGGACCCCCGATTCGCGGGTGTGGTTATCGATGATATAGGCAAGTGTCTCTTTCGGGAAAACGAACCGGTCCTTTTCCAGCCCGTGTTCCCTCAACTGTTTGGGCACCAAGTGTTTTCTGGCAATTTCGAGTTTTTCATCGACCACATAACCCGATATCTCGATCATCTCCATGCGGTCACGCAGGGCGGGACTGATGGTAGCCGGGTTGTTAGCCGTTGAGATGAACAGGACCTTCGACAGGTCATATTCCATTTCCAGGAAGTTATCGTAAAAAGTATTGTTCTGTTCCGGATCCAGGAGCTCCAGCAGGGCTGAAGCCGGGTCTCCCCTGAAGTCATTTCCGACCTTGTCGATCTCATCGAGCACGAAAACGGGGTTGGATGTGCCGGCCCGCTTGATATAATGGACGATCCGGCCCGGCATGGCCCCGATATAGGTTTTCCGGTGTCCCCTGATCTCGGATTCATCCTTCAGCCCGCCCAACGACATCCTGACATATTTCCGGTTGAGAGCCCGGGCCACCGATTTCCCGAGCGAGGTCTTACCCACTCCGGGAGGTCCGTAGAGGCACAGGATCGGGGCCTTCATGTCGCCTTTCAGTTTCAGTATCGCAAGGTGTTCAAGGATCCGCTCCTTGACCTGGTCAAGGCCTGAATGATCCTCATCGAGTATCCTTTTAGCCCGGCGGAGGTCGAAATTGTCTTCTGAAACCTCATTCCAGGGCAGGTCAAGCAATACCTCCAGGTAATTCAGCTGAACCGAATATTCGGCCGATGCCGGGTTGATCCGTTCCAGTTTCTCGACTTCCCGGAAAAATGCCTTGGCTACTTCCTCGTTCCAGTCCTTGGTTTCGGCACGCTTCCTGATATCCTCTATTTCCTGGTCAAACGGGCTTCCGCCCAGTTCATCCTGGATGGTTTTCATCTGTTGGTTCAGGAGATATTCGCGCTGCTGGGCGTCCAGTTCCAGCTTGACCTTGCTCTGGATATCCTTTTTAAGCTTCTGTTTCTGGAATTCCAGGGAGAGATGCTCCAACAGCCGGATGGCCCTGTCGCGGATATTATCGGTCTCCAGGAGTTCCTGCTTTTCGGGCATACCCAGATCGGAATTGGAGCACAGGTAGTTTACCAGGAACCCCGCCCCTTCTATGTTCTTGATCGCAAAACTGGCCTCCTGAGGCACATTCGACGAGTATTGTACAATCTTCAGGGCCAGATCCTTGATGGTTCCGATGATCGCTTCAAACTCCTGGGGATCTTCACTGGGCTTGACATCCGACAGGGGGGTGACCCTTCCTTTCAGGTAGGGTTCCCTGGCAGTGATCTCATCCAGGTAGAACCGACGTTTTCCGTGAATGATCACCGAGGTGGTATCGTCAGGCATATTCAGGATCTTGACGATGGAGGCCATGGTCCCGACCCGGTTTAGGTCAGACAGATCCGGATCCTCGATGGTTGTATCTTTCTGTGCGACAACCCCGACTGAAGCATTGTTTTTATAGGCTTCCTTCACCAGCCGGATCGACTTGTCACGTCCGACGGTTATCGGGATGACCACGCCGGGGAATAATACGGTGTTGCGCAGGGGGAGAACCGGGAGTGTTTCCGGCACTTCCTCAATAGCCAGTTCTTCCTCGTTACCCTCTGAAATCAGGGGCACGAAATCGGCATCATCTTCTCCGAGATCAAAAAACAGATTATTTCCCAACTTGATTCCCACTAGAAAAGTAAAAAAAAGCCCCGGGCCGGGGCTTAGGTTTTTTTATCGTCTCGGATTATTTCTTCTGACGTATTTCCATGGTCTTTTCAAACCGGCGATTGAATTTGTCGACGCGGCCTGCCGTATCAACCAGTTTCATCTTGCCGGTAAAGAACGGATGAGAAGTATTGGAAATCTCAATCTTGACCAGTGGATATTCAACTCCGTCTATCTCGATTTTTTCACGCGTATTAACCGTTGAACGGGTCATAAAGGTATAGTCGTTCGAGAGGTCCTTAAAGACCACCATCCGGTAATTTTTTGGATGAATATCTTTTCTCATTACTCAACAGCATTAAGGGACGCAAAGATACGCAGATTTTCCTGTTTTTCAAACAACCTGCTTTTTTTCTTCATCTTTTTTGATGGAATCCCTGCGAAGGGTACTGTTGCCTCTTTCATTGGTGAACCGGGTGAAAGGGACAGCCGGATCGAGGATATAACGGTAGGTGACATGCTTTTTCATCTGAACGGCACCGATCTGTTCGTAAACCTTTCTCATGCGGGGGTTATAATCCCCTACCCATGAGAGCTCGATCTCCGTGAAATGCTTTCTGCTCTTGGTCGCATTGGAAAACTGCAGGAACAGCGATGCGATAGCGCCCGAATTCTGGAACTCGGGAACCACTCCGGCCAGGAGCACCCGGTTCCGCGTTATGGTTTTACCGTTTTTCAACCAGAGGAACTTCAGGATCTTGAACCAGTTATCCAACCGTCCATTGAAGTGGGCAAGCACCTGGTTCAGGTCAGGAAATGCCACCAACATCCCGATGGGGCGTTCATCCTTATAGGCAAACCAGATGAAATCCTCAACCAGCACTGGTTTGGCGCTGACCAGGATTCCATCGAGGTCCTTTTCGATCATCGGTTTGAAATCCTCCATATAATCGGCCCAGGTAGCATTAAATATCTCGACCAGGTCATGGACATACTTCTGTGGGTTGGATTTTTCATAATGTCTGAAGGTATAACCCGGGCGCGAAGTCAGGTATCGGGCAAATTTCTCCATCCTTTCGGGCCAGGGTTTGGTGATGTCGACATGGTAGGAGAGTTGCTGGAAATAGTCCCTGAAGCCATAGGTTTCAAACAGCTTCTGGTAATATGGCTTATTGTAAGGCATGCCATAGCCCTGTTTCATGAAACCCTCAACCAATACGCCCCAGTAAGAAAAATTCTCGCCGAAGTTGATGCTTCCGTCCATCGCCTTGAGTCCGCGCTCCGCCAGCCAGTTCCGTCCGGCATCGAAGAGCATGTCTGCAGCTTCCTGCTTGTCAATGCACTCAAAGAAGCCGATTCCGCCAGCCGGTACATCACTCTGGCGTGATTTATGGAAATTTACAAAAGCTGCCACCCGCCCGATCAGGGTGCCCCGGTCATTCCTGAGCACCCACCGGATCGCTTCCCCGTCGTCAAACAAGCTGTTTTTCCGCGGATTGAACGTGTTTTCAATTTCCATGTCCAGGGGGGCAATCCAATTGGGATCATCTTTATACAGCACGCTGGCCGTATCATGGAAGATCCGGAAATTCTCGGGGGTTATTTTTATCAGTTCCATTATCCGTTGACTTTTTCAAGATTGCTGAGCACATAAAATTTGAGTAAAAATAGGCATATCCGGTCACATTTTCGGGAAAAGAGTTACATTTGTCGGCTCAAACGGTGGATGTAGTTCAGTTGGTTAGAACGCTGGATTGTGGTTCCAGAAGTCGTGGGTTCGAGTCCCATCTTCCACCCCAGACTGATCCCTCCGCAAGGCAGGGATTTTTTTATGAGATCAAAAAGGGCATTGACATACGGAGGCATCACCCTGTCCATGTTGTTCTGGGCAGGGTCTTTCATTGGTTACAAGGTGGCCTACCGGTATTTTGAGCCGATGGCGCTCATTTTTTTCAGGATGGTCCTGGCTTCGATCTTCCTTTACCTCCTGATCCGCCTCACCGGCCATTCCGAAAAGATCCGCCGCCAGGATTGGGGCGCATTCCTTTTGCTGGCGCTTTTCGAACCCCTGCTCTATTTCCTCGGGGAAAGCTACGGGATGACGATGGTCTCAGCCACCACGGGATCGGTGATCGTAACCACGATCCCGTTGTTTACCCCCTTCGCTGCCTACCTGTTATGGCGCGAAAGGATCACCTGGATCAAGGCGGCGGGGATTGTCATCAGCTTTGCCGGAGTTTGCATGGTCCTCCTGGGTAAAGGATTCCGGCTGACGGCTCCCCCGGCCGGCGTGGCCCTGATGTTCATGGCCGTTTTCTCAGCCGTTGCTTACACCGGCGTTATTGTTAACCTCGCCAAAAAATACAAACCCATCACCATCATATGGGTGCAAAGCTTCCTGGGAGCCGTCTATTTCCTCCCCATTTTTCTGCTGACCGACCTGAAGGAGACTCTTGCGATGCATTTCGACTGGGAAGTGGTGCTGCCCCTTTTATTCCTGGCCATTTTTCCCTCCTCCCTGTCCTTTATTTTTTATACACATGCCATAAGGGAAATCGGGATCACGCGGGCGAACGTATTCACTAACTTCATTCCTGTTTTCACGGCTGTCCTGTCATTCATGATTCTGGATGAGACCCTGACCGGCAACAAGATCATCGGTATCCCCGTGGTCCTGGCCGGATTGATGATGACCCAGATCAGCCTGAAAAAAAAGGATCAGGCTGCCTGACACTATACGATTCCTCAAAGCCCTTCCGTTAGCCATTTATATTTGTTATTTTTCCGGCTTATGAAACAGTTCCTCTTGCTGATTACCGCGTTGCCGGTCCTTTTCTTCGCCGGGCCTGTCAACGGCCAGACGGGAGGAACATCCGTTTACCAGGTATTGAACCTTCCTCCCTCAGCCCGTACGGCTGCACTCGGCGGCATGCTGGTATCGGCCTGGGACGATGACCCGGCCCTGGCGTACCACAATCCTGCCGTTGCCAACAACCGGATGCATAACTGCCTGAGCCTGAACTACGCCAATTACCTGGCCGATATACAGTACGGCTACCTGGCCTATTCCTATGACCTTGGGAAATGGGGCACCCCGGTGATCGGGCTTCAATATCTGAATTACGGTGAATTCCTGGAAGCCAATGAGTACGGGGACATCCTCGGAACCTTCAGGGCTGCCGAATATTCGCTGAACTTAAGTTATTCCTACCGTCTCGACAGCTCTCTCACAATCGGCGCCACCCTTCGTCCCATCTATTCCGTCCTTGAACGCTACACTTCTTTTGGCCTGAGTTCCGATTTCGGGATCCATTACCATAACCGGGATAACCGGTTTGCCGCATCATTGGTCGCCAGAAACCTGGGTAGCCAGCTGACCACCTATGCAAACCCCGATCGGGAACCTCTCCCGTTTGAAGTGTTGGGCGGTTTGAACTATAAGCTTGAGCATGCACCTTTCAGGCTTCACCTGACGCTGCGCAACCTGCAGGTTTTCAATCTCAGGCCGGCTTCAGATGACCTGGCTGAAGATGCCGGATTCCTGGATAAAACAGGCTGGATCGCCAGGAACAGTTTTGATCATGTAGCTGCCGGGGTTGAGTTCTGTCCAGGCAACCTTTTGGCTATCCGGATCGGTTACAACTTCATGCGTCGGACCGAACTGGCCACCACCAATTACAGTGGGATCACAGGCTTTTCCTTTGGCGCCGGTGTCCACCTGAACTGGCTTTCAATCGACTATGCCCTGGCCAGCTACCACGTGGCCGACATGACCCACACGTTATCCCTTAGGGCAAATCTGGAGTTTAAAAAGTGAAGATGTGGAAAAGTGTAAGAGCGAATAACACCTTTACACTCCTCAACATATCAGAACTTTAACACAAATAGGTACCTAAAACACTATGAAGTTCATCATCGCCATCGACGGATTCTCATCCTGCGGAAAAAGTACGGTTGCCAAGGATCTCGCACGGGAATTGGGCTATCTCTATATTGATTCGGGAGCCATGTACAGGGCGGTTACCTTATACTGCCTTCAGAATGACCTGATCAGTGACGGCATTGTCCAGGCCGATGAACTTAAAAAACAGATCGGAAACATAGACATACAGTTCCGGTATAATCCATCCACGCAGAAGAACGAGACCTGGCTCAACGGAATCAATGTTGAAGACGCCATCCGCTCCCTTGAGGTAGCTGAGATGGTCAGCCCGGTCAGCATCATCGGTTTCGTGCGCGAGGCGATGGTCAGATTCCAGCGCGAAATGGGCCGCAACAAAGGGATCGTGATGGACGGCCGGGATATCGGTACGGTTGTCTTTCCGGATGCTGATCTGAAGATATTCATGACCGCGTCACCGGAAATCAGGGCTCAGAGAAGATACGATGAACTTAAGGCTAAAGGGCTGAATGTGAGCATGGAAGAGGTCATGCGGAATATTACGGAAAGGGATCGCATCGATTCGACGCGCGCCATCAGCCCCCTCCGGCAGGCGGATGATGCCCTGGTGCTCGACAATTCCCGGCTCACCCGGGAAGAACAGCTCGCCTGGGTGATGGAGAAGGTGAGGTTGGTGAATCGTGAATCGTGACTGGTGACTCGTGAATCGTGACTCGTGAATCGTGACTCGTGAATCGTGAGTAATTTTGCCGAAATCCTGCTTCCCCTGGCGCTTCCGGGTACTTTGACCTACCGGCTGCCGGAGGGACTGTATCCGGGTGCGGCACCGGGACAGCGGGTAATGGTGGGACTGGGAAAAAACAAGGTCCTGGCGGGATTGATCCGGGAGATCCATGACCGGGCACCGGGAAGGGAAGCCCGTGATATCCTGAAAATCGTCGATGAGAAGCCCATCCTGGATCCCAGGCAGTTCGGGCTCTGGGATTGGATAGCGGAATATTACCTCTGCACGCCCGGGGAAGTGATGAAGGCGGCCCTACCGGCTTTCCTGAAAGCCGACAACCGGGAATCAAAAAGGACACTTAAACCCAAGCCCGTCCTCCCGGATGAAACGGGTAGTCCGGCACCTGATCTGGCACCTCTGAGCCCGGCTCAACGGATAGTGTACAATGAACTGCTCGCGGGCATTGTTTCCAAGCCGGTACACCTGCTTCACGGGGTCACGTCAAGCGGCAAGACAGAGATCTATATTCACCTGATAAGGGAGCAGCTGCATCGGAAAAAGCAAGTCCTGTACCTGCTCCCGGAGATCGCTCTCACAACCCAGATCATCGACCGGCTGGAAGCGGTTTTCAGCCGGCAAATGCTGGTCTATCATTCGCGCTTCACCCAGGCCAGGAGGCTGAAAGTCTGGAACCAGGTACTTTCGGGCCCGCCTGGCGCAGGACAGTTGATCCTTGGCGTGAGGTCGTCTGTTTTCCTTCCGTTCCGGGACCTGGGCCTGATCATTGTTGACGAAGAGCATGAGCATTCCTACAAGCAGCAGGATCCGGCTCCCCGCTATCATGCCCGGGATGTGGCCATCATGCTCGGGCAGATGCACCTGGCGCCGGTCATTCTGGGAACAGCAACGCCTTCCCTTGAGTCCTATCAGCAAGCCCATGCCGGCAAATATCAGCTGCATGAACTGAATGAACGTTTTGGAGGCATCAGCATGCCTGATATTCTTCTGGCCGATGCCCGCGATGCCCGTAAAAGAAAAAAAATGCATGGCCCTTTCACACCGGCCTTGCTGAAAGCCATCGACGATACCCTGGCACGTGGGGAACAGGCGATCCTTTTCCAGAACCGGCGCGGCTACAGTCCCTATATCGAATGCCCCGACTGCCACCGGATACCCAAGTGCCCCTCGTGCGATGTGAGCCTCACCCTGCACCGGTCGACCAACCGAATGGAATGCCATTACTGCGGCCATTTGGAGCCAATACCCGCCAGGTGCCCCGAATGCAGTTCAACCGGGCTCTCCATGCGCGGGTTGGGAACCGAGCGGATCGAGGACGATCTTCAGCTGATCTTCCCGAAAGCCCGGTTAGCCAGGCTGGATCTCGACAGTACGCGTTCCGTCACAGCCTACCAGAGAATACTGACCGGTTTTGAAACAGGCGGGACGGATATCCTGATAGGAACCCAGATGATCTCCAAAGGGCTGGATTTCAGCAAGGTCAGCCTGGTGGGGATACTGGATGCGGATCAATTGCTGAATTATCCCGATTTCCGCTCATTTGAACGCAGTTTTCAGATGATGACCCAAGTCAGCGGCCGGGCGGGACGAAGGAACCAGCAGGGATTGGTCGTGATTCAATGCTCCGATCCCGGGCATCCGGTTTTGCGCCAGGTCATGCATAACGATCTGCCTGGTTTTTACCGGGATGAGCTGAAGGAAAGGCAGACTTTCGGATATCCGCCCTTCAGGCGGCTTATCAGGATCAACCTTAAGCATCCTGATAGTAAAACCGTCACCGAGGCTGCCAATCACCTGGCTTCGGAACTCAGGAAAGCCTGGCCCGGGCAGGTAATGGGGCCCAATCCGCCCCTGGTGAGCCGGATCCAGGGAAAGAACATCCAAACCATCCTGATCAAACTGGAACGGAATCCCCAGTTGGTTTTACGGAAAAAGAACCTAGCTTCGCTTATCCGCAATTTCGAAGACAAGAGGCTCTACGGAAGCCTGGTCATCCAGGCTGATGTGGATCCGCTGTAAGAATATCGGATTAAACTGATCAATTACAATTATGTACTGGAAAAACGGAAAACTGGTCAACCAGGAGTTCCTTGAGGATCCGGACCCAACCCTGGTACCTTTGGTCTACGAGGTTTTCAGAATCTGCCGGCACAAGCCTCTTTTCCTGGATGAACACATGAAACGGATGTTCCGGTCAATCGATTTGCTGGGATTGAAAAAACCTTACTCCCGCAGTGAGATCGAATCGTATTTGAATATTTTGCTGGACACGGAACCGCAGCGGGTCGGGAACATGAAGATCCGGTTGAGCTGGTGGCCTGCCCCGATACTGGAGACAGGTTATATTCCCCACCGTTACCCCACCCGGGAAGAGCTGCGGGAGGGTGTGGAGGTATCGACCCTGCATGCGGTCAGGACCACTCCCAACATCAAGCTCTGGAACGCCGCACTCAGGGCCAGGACCAACCAGGTTGTGAAAGATACCGGGGTCTTTGAGGTTCTGCTGGTCAACGATGAAGGGAATATTACCGAAGGAGGCCGGAGCAATCAATTCTACGTGAAGGACGGTATTCTTTGCACGGCTCCCCTGGTTTCAGTACTTCCCGGGATTACCCGCCAGAAGGTCATTGAGCTGGCCCGTAAACTTGACATTCCGCTGGTTGAAAAGTACCTGACCGAAAAAGAAGCGGGAAACGTAAATGAAATGTTCACATCGGGAACCTCAGCCGGCGTCTGCCCGATTGCAGTTGTAAACGGTATCCGGCTGCCCGGCGAAAAACCGGTAACCTGGAGGTTGCAGGAAGAATACGAAAAACTGGTTGAAAAGCAACTCGGACCCAATAGCTATGGCTGGTAGAACCTATACCCAGGATGATTTCGACAGGATAACGGACCGGACAGGCACTCATTCGGTCAAGTGGGATGGCCGGCAAAAGGTATTCGGGAAGCCGGATGTGATCCCGCTCTGGGTAGCCGACATGGATTTCGAAACCCCGGAGTTCATCCGGAACAGGATTGCCAGGAGACTGGAACACCCGATATTGGGTTATACTTACCGGAGCCGTGAATTTGCTGATGCGTTTACCGGCTGGGTATCCCGCCGCCACAACTGGGATCCCGATCCCCGCTGGGTCACTTTCATGCCCGGGATCGTGTCGGCCGTATCTGTCGCCGTCCTGGCTTACACCCAACCCGGTGATGAAGTGATCATCCAGCCTCCGGTTTACCATCCCTTCTATTTCTGCGTCGAAGGCCACGACAGGAAACTGATATTGAACCACCTGATCCGCAAGGATGAGCGGTTCTTCATGGACCTGGAGCTGCTCAGGAGGCAGATCACCCCGAAAACCAAAATGATCATCTTGTCAAGCCCGCACAATCCGGGCGGAACAGTCTGGACTCCCCGGGAACTTTTTGACCTGGTGGAGGTCTGCCAGGAGCATCATCTCTGGATCGTTTCAGACGAGATCCATTCCGATCTCCTCTTCCGGCCCAACCGCCATACGCCCATCTGTACCGTGGCCGATGGATATCTGCACAAGATCCTGCTGGCCATGGCGCCCTCCAAGACCTTTAATCTTGCGGGAATGAGCACTTCGGTGGTAGTCATCCCGGATGAGAAGGCAAGGAGGAAGTACGAAGAGCTGGTCCATACCCTGCATGTCGGGCTGGGAAACATTTTCGGGTTTGAAGCCCTCTATGCCGCCTATGAAGAAGGTGACCCATGGCTGGATCAGCTGCTGGAATACCTGCAAGGCAGTCGCGATTACCTGGTTAGTTTTTTCAGGAATGAATTGCCGCAGATAGAGATGATGATCCCGGAAGCCACGTACATGACCTGGCTCGATTTCCGTAAACTGGGCATGAAAGATGATGAGTTGAGCCGTTTCCTGATTGAGAAAGCCGGTCTGGGATTGAATTCCGGCAACCAGTTCGGACCGGGAGGCGAAGGGTGCCAGCGCCTTAATTTCGCCTGTCCGAGGAGCCTGCTTCAAACAGCGATGAATCAGCTGAAGAGAGCTGTCGATAATTTAAAATGAGCGCCGTTCTGGTCCCGGGTGGAACGGGCCTTATAGGCCAGGCCCTGATTCCGGTTCTTTCCGGAGCCGGGTACCAGCCGGTGGTGCTGTCGAGATCGGAATTGAAAATCACCGGCAATATTCCTGTGCACGGTTATACTGCCGAAGCCTTAACAGGGGCAACCGCCATCATCAATCTGGCTGGAGAAAACCTTTCCGCCGGAAGGTGGACAGCGGACCGGAAAACGAAGATCATTAACAGCCGGGTCAATACCCTTTCAACCCTGTATCACCTCCTGGAGAGCAACCCCCATACGGTTAAAACCCTGATATCCGCATCTGCAACGGGTTTTTACGGTACCCAGACCAGCGATCATGTCTATCAGGAAACCGATCCCCCGGGCAATGATTTTCTGGCCGAGGTATGTTTTCGATGGGAGGAAGCCGCCCGGTCCTTCGAATCCCTGGGAATCCGCGTGGTGACAGTCAGGACCGGCGTCGTCTTCAGTGATCAGGGAGGTGCCTTACCCAAGCTGATGCTGCCGCTGAAATTCGGGGTTTCCCTCCCCCTGGCATCGGGAAACCAGTGGATACCCTGGATCTGGATCGACGACCTTGCGGGGATTTTCCTGCATCTCCTTCAGAATGAACGCCTCTCCGGGGCGTTCAACGCGGTGGCTCCTGAACCTGTCACCAACCGGCAACTGATGAAACAGTTGGCCCGGCAGCATCACAGGTTCTTCATTCCGACAGGTGTACCGGCATTCCTTCTGAATATGGCACTTGGCGAAATGAGCGTGGTTATCCTTCAGGGTTCGCGGGTGTCATCAGAGAAAATTGAACAGGCTGGTTATGTGTTTACGCAACCAAGAATTCCTTGAGACCCCCGGAAAATAATCCGGGGATACGTATCACTCTTCACTCATCGCAGTCCCCCGGATAATAATCCGGGGCTACTCATGTCATTCTTTTGTCCAGCTGATCTGCACCTTTCCCCCCATTCCACCGCCGTTGTTGTTCGACAGGTGTTTCAGATCGGTGTATCCTGTTTGATAAACCTTTCCTTCGATGACCAGTCCGGGCAGGGCCGTCCAGCGCAGGTTCAGGTACCAGCGGGTTCCGGAGCCGGAAAGGACGGGGGCCGACCAGCCATACAGGACGTCAGGTTCATAGGCATAGATGGGGGAGACGCCGTTGTCAACCATAAAAACGCGAAACCCGGATATCAGGCGGAGTTTTCCGTTCAGTAGCCGCAATCCGGCAGCGAGTTCTCCGGTAATTCCTGATACCGGTGTTTCTCCAAATCCCGTGACGGATTGCTGGATCCCGGCCCTGATCCTGAGCGGAGCTTTGATTTCCGGATCCGTGTCGAGCTGGATTTTCCAGTTTAGCGCATCAGGCCGGGAGGCCAGGGATTCAGCGAAAGTTATCGTGGCGGTACCGGTCAGGGTCCAGCGGTTGGGGAACTGCAAGAGCAGTCGGTGGGAGGTTCGCATGGAGGGCTTCAGAAAGCGATCCCCGCCGGGCCAGGAATCCGTTTCCGCCTGAAGGAGCCCGAACCATGCAACATGCCGGTTCCGTGCATATTTCCAGGAGCAGATCATGCGTGACCGGCTGCGGGTGAGCGCGGTACCCGATTGAAACAGGGTATACCACACCGGGTATCCGGGTGAGGAAGAGGTGAACCGGATCACCGCTGAAAAGCCGCTTGTTTCAAACAGCCGAAATCCGGCAACGGATGCTGTTCCCCTGCCGGGACTCCAGCCGGCTTCCCCGAAAAGGATCCCGAAAGGCAACCGGTATTGTCCCCAGATCCCTGTACGGATAAAGGCTTGCGTTCCTTCCCTGTAAACAGTTTCCCATCCGGGATCCTGAGACGAGAGTGTATCTCGTTGAAAACCTGCCACACACATTCCCCATTCGGAATTCGTCAGTTGTAACTTATAGATTGCCCCAACTCCCTGCTGAGGAACGGTATCCTTTCCGAAGGCGGTCTGTTTGCCGGTTCCGAACAGGATCCATTCTGATTGTCTCCAGGCCAGTCGTGTTGCCAATCCCCTGAAGAAGCGGTTCTCGTCGGTTCCCGGGTGGAGCCGGATCCCGCGGCCGGGGCGATGAAGGAGCCCCGGTTCACCAAGTGTGGCGACGAACTCCGGCGCCGATGCCAGGACCGCTCCGAATCCGATGTTTACATGAAAATCCCCGGCGACAACCTCCCGCACCATTCCGCCCGGCCGGATCAGTAAGCCGCCCGACAAGTGAGCTGGAACACACGGGACGGGTAGCGAACGAAAGTGTTCACCTGGGTCCTGGTCGGCCAACAGGCGGACTTCCCAATGATTTGACCGGTTGATTTTCAACCGGTAGCGAAAACCTATTCCTTCCTCCCTTGCTTCCCGGGGAATGCTGAACGTTGCTATCTGTTGAATCCTTAATCCTTTGGTATCCAGGCTATCGAGGTATTCCAGGGCTGATATCCGGTATTCGTCGAGTAGCCCGGGATTCTCCCCGATCAGTTCGTAATCCTCCTGGCTCAGCAGTTCGCTGAGCACGGAATCCTGCCTGGCAGCCTCTTCGGCCCCTCCAACCGGCAACCGCACAAACAAGAGAAAAAACAATCCGATCAACCCATTCATAAACGATCACTCCATCATTTTCCACTCTATCACTCTTCCACTTTTCCACACTTCCACATTTCCACATCTCCACATCTTCACCCTCCCCTGCTTGCCACGATCGTCGGCGTCAGTCCCACCCCCGATCCCTCGTCGGTGAGAAAAACCAGTTGGGTTCCGCGGAGGTTCCATGAGATACCGAGGGTGAAACCCGGTTGGAGAATCCGGGCAAGGCCTGACAGGCTGAGCTGGTCATTGATTCTCATCCGGACACCCATGTAAAGCGGGCCGGGGTGGGCGGGTGATAGATCGAGCGCCCACAGGAGGTCCAGTTGGCGACCCGGGGAATGCAAGGTTTGCAGGCGGATCATCGGATCGCCCCGCGCGAGGGCCGCGCGGGGGAAGAGAAAGCCGGGAAAATCCCATACCGTGAGACCGATCCGGGTGGATCCGCCAACCGGCAGATCGATACCCAGATTGCCGCCCAGCCTGCAGGCCGGTGGCCTGTCAGCTACTAGGATGCCTGAGAACCGGAGCTGAAGAATCGTAGTGATTTTGTTAAATGACTGGCTATGAGAGAGGTATAGATGCCACCAGGAAAAAGACGGGATCCCGTCCCTGAGGATAAAAAGGGACGAGACTCCCTGCCTGGCCTGATAGCTGAACCCTATCCCCGCGACATTCCATTCCGAGGTACAGAAAAACTGCCTGGCAAGACCGGTCAGCCGGAACCGTTTACCGGAACCATAATTGTCGCGGTGCCATTGCGGTTCCCTGAGAGCCAACCAGGCAGCATCCTGGCCTGAACCTCCCGCCGGGATTGAGAAAGCTATCAGAAAAAACAAAAAAGAGACCCGCTGCATGATACCGCTTTACCGGATATAGATGCATCGGGACAAGGAAAAAGGATAAAGGATAAAGGAAAAAGTTCAGCGGAAGGGTTTTGGATATTAGATATGGGATATGGGATATGGGATGTTGGATATGGGATTTTGGATGTTGGATATGGGATATTGGATGTTGGATATTGGAAAAAGGATTTAATCCAAAATCCCGAATCCTCCCGCGTCACGCATCACGCATCACGCATCACGATTGTCTTAGTTGGTCTTGAACCTGAATGGCACCTCTTTCAGGCTCTCGTTGGCCTTGATCACTTTTTGGGCCAATCCTTCCTTGAACTTCATCAGCTTTTCCTGAAGTTCCAAATCACCCGTGGCCAGGATCTGAACGGCCAGGATGCCGGCATTCCGCGCACCGTCGAGAGCCACGGTGGCAACCGGGGTTCCGGAAGGCATCTGGAGGATTGACAGGATGGAGTCCCAGCCATCGATGGAATTGGATGATTTGACCGGAACGCCGATCACCGGGCAGGTGGTCATTGCAGCTATCACCCCCGGCAGATGGGCCGCTCCGCCGGCACCAGCAATTATGACCCGCACACCCCTGGCATAGGCTCCTTTGGCAAAACCGGCTACCAGATCGGGAGTCCGGTGGGCCGATAAAGCCTGTATCTCGAATGGGATTTCAAATTCTTCCAGCACCCTGGCGGACTCTTCCATGACTGGGAGATCGGAGGTGCTTCCCATGATGATGCTGACTACCGGATTCATTCGTACATTCATTTTAATTAGATTTGCAAGGTAGGAAAAAGCCACAAACCCAAGATTATGGAGACTATTAAAGTTCTTGACAAAACCTTTGAGAAATTCATCCTCTCGGCTCAGATCCAGGAAACGGTCGCCCGGATGGCTGCGAAAATGGATCACGATCTCTCAGGCAAAGACCCGCTTTTCCTTGCCATCCTGAACGGGTCTTTCATGTTCGCAGGTGATTTGTTTCAGAAGCTCGCCATCCCCTGCCGCATCTCATTTGTTAAAATGGCCTCTTATCTGGGTACCGGATCAACCGGTCAGGTTCACCAGTTGATCGGGCTGCAGGAGAGCGTGGCCGGGAGGAACCTGGTTATACTCGAAGACATCATCGACACGGGACTGACCATATTCAAATTATTGGAGCACCTTGAAACTCTCAAGCCTGAGACTATAAAGGTTGCCACCCTGCTATTCAAGCCGGATGCCTTCAAGGCTGATTTCCCGATAGATTATCTGGGCATGAAGATTCCCAACAAGTTCGTCGTCGGTTATGGTTTGGATTATAACGGGTACGGCAGGAATTATCCGGATATCTATAAACTCAAAGAAAGATGAATCATTTGGTATTATTCGGGCCGCCCGGTGCCGGTAAAGGCACACAGGCGCAATCCTTGGTTGCGAAATTTGGATTCCTTCATATCTCAACGGGTGATCTCCTTCGCGCGGAAATGGCAGCCCGAAGCAAACTGGGATTGGAAGCAAAAAAATTTATGGATGCCGGTGAACTGGTTCCGGATCAGATCGTGATTGGCATGATAGCCAACAAGCTACAGGAGATGAGCTCCGTACCGGGAGTGATCTATGATGGATTTCCCAGGACCATTGCCCAGGCTGAAGCCCTCGATACGATGCTCGGCAACCGGAAAGAACGGATCAACGGACTTCTTTCCCTCGAAGTCCCCCACGATGAACTGGTCAAGCGGCTTCTGTTACGGGGTGAATCCTCTGGCCGGACCGATGATGCCGACCTGGCAACCATCGAAAACCGCATATCGGTATACAACCAGAAAACTCAACCGCTTATCGATTTCTATATCCATCAGAAGAAATATCACGCTGTGCCCGGTGTCGGAGGCATTGAAGAGATAACCGGGAGGCTGGTTACAGTAGTTCTGGAAATCATGACATAATGCAAAAGACAAAAGGCAAAAGGCAAAAGGCAAAAGGCAAAAGTTATTTATGACTAACCCCAGACTTCAGTCTGGGGACTTTCGTATCACGAGTCACGAATCACGTGTCACGAGTCACGAGTCACGAGTCACTAATCACGAGTCACGAGTCACGAATCACGAATCACGAGTCACGAGTCACTAAAAAGTGGGAAACGAAAACTTCATCGATTACGTCAAGATCTTTGTCAGGTCCGGCAAGGGAGGGGCAGGATCAGCTCATCTGAAAAGATTGAAATACAACCCGAAAGCGGGGCCCGACGGGGGCGACGGCGGACGGGGCGGTCATGTGATCCTGCGTGGCGATAAACAGCTGTGGACCCTTCTGCATCTGAAATACAACCGTCACATCTTTGCGGAAAACGGTGAAAGCGGCAGCAAGGACATCAAGACCGGCTCCAGCGGAAACAATGTTTACATCGATGTGCCGCTCGGCACGATTGCCCGGGACGGAGAAACAGAGGAATTCCTGATGGAGGTCACCGAACCGGGTGAAGAAAAGATACTTGCACGCGGCGGGCGGGGCGGCCTCGGTAACGTGAATTTCAAGTCCGCCACCAACCAGACGCCCCGTTATGCCCAGCCGGGTGAGCCCTGCGTGGAAGGCTGGATCATTCTCGAACTAAAAATCCTGGCCGATGTGGGCCTCGTCGGATTTCCGAATTCGGGAAAATCCACCCTCCTCTCCGTTGTATCGGCCGCCAAGCCCAAGATCGGCGATTACGCTTTTACCACCCTGGTCCCGAACCTGGGTATCGTTGAATACCGGAACGGCCTGTCTTTTGTCATGGCCGACATACCCGGCATTATTGAGGGAGCCCACGAAGGAAAAGGCCTCGGCTTGAGGTTCCTGAGACATATCGAACGAAATCCTGCCCTTCTTTTCCTGGTGCCTGCCGACAGCAAGGATATCCGCAAGGAGTATGAGATCCTTGTCAACGAATTGGAGCAATACAACCCGGAACTGCTTGACAAGAAGCGCGTTTTAGGCATTTCCAAATCGGATATGCTGGATCCGGAACTCACCGGGGAGATCCGCAAGGATTTACCGGATGTGCCCTATGTCTTTTTCTCCTCCCTCACCCGGACCCATCTCGACAAACTTAAAGACCTCCTCTGGCGGGTCCTTCAAAGTGATTAGCCTATGCGCGGAAACCTGATGGAACTCGACAGGAAACTCTTCCTGGAACTGAACCACTGGGCGTCCTCCGGCCTGGATCCCGTGATGCTGTTCCTGAGCAGCCCGGTCCCCTGGCTCCTGTTTATTTTAGCCCTCGTACTGATCATGCGGTTCGGGCCTGACAGGCTGGACCTCAAAAAAAGCCTGATCATCCTGATAAGCATCGGGATAACCTGGATACTGAGCGACCTGGTCTCTGTCCATCTGTTCAAGGACCTGTTTGAACGGCTCCGGCCCTGCCACGAACCTTCATTGTCAGGGCTGGTCCGGCTCGCGGCGGAATCCTGCGGAGGCCCCTACGGTTTCGTTTCAACCCACGCTTCAAACTCGTTCAGCCTGGCGCTCCTTTCAGCCCTGCTTCTCAAACGCAAATGGTTCACCATCAGCATCTTCATCTGGGCTCTAATGGTCAGTTACAGCCGGATATACCTTGGTGTGCACTACCCCGGAGACGTACTCGGCGGGATGCTTCTCGGCCTCCTGATCGGCTTGGTGGTTTATCTGGTCCTTAATCTTTTGTCACTTATCACTCGTCACTAATAAATCCTAAATCGTAAAAACTGTTATGGCTCAAGTTCGTTCCATGCGCGTCACGACCTTTCCGAAAGATACGGGAGAGGAATCCTTTGTCAGCCTGATCGTCAACTATGATCGCCAGGGCAATGAGATTGCCCGTTATGAATACAAAGGACCGGAAGAGTTTGAATCGAAAATGGAATACCGTTTTAACGAACAAAACCGGATCATCGAAGAAACTGCCTATCAGGATGAATTCGAGATCCTGGAAAGAAAGATCTTTACCCGCGATGAATCCGGACAGGTGCTGAAAATCGACATTGAATACTCCGACGGGTCGGAAGTTGTCCAGACCGTTGAACGGGATGACGAAGAAAACACGGAAAACTGGATCGAGCGTGATGAAGATGACGAACTGGAATCAAGGGAATTCCTGAAGTTCGATCAGGAAGGCCGGGTCATCCTGAGGGAATCTTATGATTACCGCGATAAGCTCACCGAGGTTTTTGAATATGATTACGGCGAAAATGGAAAACTTGCCCGGCAGCGACACCTGGATGAGCGAAGGAAGCTGATCCTGGAAACGGAATTCCGCTATAATGAATCGGGATTGCCGACCCTCCGGGCCAGCCGCAACAAGAAAGGGGTGTTGTCTGATTTCCTGAAGATCGAGTACAATGAAAGCGGGCAACCCCTGAAGCAGTCATTCTCGGGCCGGTTCACCTATACCTATGAATATGACCAGAACGGGAATAACATCGAGGAAAAACATTACATCGGTGATTCGATCCTGGAAGATGTCATCACCAGCGAATATGACGCCAACAACAGGCTGATCCTGGAAGAGACAATGAAGTTCAGCAAAAAGTACGAGTACGAGTTCTACGATTAGGGCACAACTCAGGCCGGAAGGCGCAGGGAGGCACCAAGACCCGGTTTTTCCGGGATCACCACCTCACCACCCGGAAGGTACCGGATGCCTCCTTCACAAGGATCTTCCTCCAGCATCAGGGGTGTGTCGAAATCGCACCATTGTACACATGCGGATGAGAGAGCCAGGTGAGCTGAAGCCGTGAAGCCCAGGCGCGATTCCACAAATCCCCCGATCTGGACCTTCATCCCGGCCTGCTCAGCCAGCTTCAGCATTTTACCGGCTTTATACAATCCGCCCGATTTACCGAGCTTGATGTTCACATAATCGCAGGCTTGAAGCTCTAAAAGGCGCTCCAGGTCGTGATCATCCGAACAGGTTTCGTCCGCCATGATCGGAACCGGGCTCGCTTTCCTGACTCTGCCGAGGTTCATGAAATCCCACCGGGGAATGGGTTCCTCGCAAAACTCGATATTCATTCCCTCCATTTCAGACAGGATGGCGATGGCTGTGCTGACATCCCATCCCTGGTTCGCATCCAGCCTGACAGGAATGTCAGTACCGATGGCTTCCCTGATCAACCGAATGCATTCCAGATCTTCCTCCTTCCTCCTTCCCACTTTCACCTTAATCGCCCGATATCCCTCCTGAACCAGTTCGGCCGCGTCCCTTGCCATCTGTCGGGATTCCCCGATACTGACGGTGTAATCGGTCAGGAGGGGACGGTTCATGTGACTTCCCAGGTAAGCATGGAGGGGAAGGCCTGCTGCCCGGGCAGCAATATCGTAAAGAGCCATGTCAAAAGCGCTCTTGATAGAGAAGTTGCCGTAAATGGAAGAGTCCATCCGTTTTGTGCATGTCCCGATATCCAGGGGATCCTGGCCTTTCAAAGCCTCCGACAGGTATTTCCCGACAACCAGGGCCGTTTCCTGGCTTTCCCCATTGACCGGACGGAATGGGCAGCACTCGCCGAATCCGGACAGGCCCGAAGAGGTTTCCATCCTGACAAAAACATTATCAGCATAGTCCACCCGCCCCAGAGAGATCACAAAGGGTTTTTTCAGCTTAATCCTTGCCGGGACCAATTCAATCCGGATGATCCGGTCGTTCATGGCTTCTATTTATTCAACCTGGATCGTGACCGGAAGGATCAGACGCAGGCTTTCCCTGGGACCGGTGATCAGATTATCCACCACAATATCAAGATTGAAACTGAGCACCGGTTCGTTGGTCCTGACCAACAGCCCTACCGTTGAATGAGCCGGAAGGTCGAAAACATAGGACGAATTATGCAGATTCAGGCTCCCCATGTTGCGGCACCGGAAATCAATATCGGAAACATTAATGATCTTCATCGCAGCCAGCGTCGTCCCCTTTTGATAAGTCGTGACGATCTGAAGGCTGGCTAAAAAGATCTCCTTCAGCCATTCTTCATTCCCCACAAGAAAATTACCGGCATAAACCGCGGTCCGGTGGTTTTCCAATGCGTCCCTGACAGCTTCTGTCGTCTTCTCTTTGGAGAATACCAGGGTCACTGTCCGGTGGGCATCCGGTGTCAGCGCAAAGGTGCTGGGTCCGTGAATATCCGAGTTACCCAGCAATGTCAGGTTGTATTTCCTGACCAGGCCGAGAACTTCCGGCCAGAAATGGCTTCCGTTGCAAATCTCGATTCCGTTGATCTGGCCTTCCTCCATGAGTTTATAGAATCCCTCATCTACAGGAGCATTGCCATCCTTGGCCCTTGCCGTCCATCCGGGATGGTTCCAGAAAACAAACCCGCCCTGGTCCTTCGCAGCCTTGATCCTAACAGCCGGAACCGCATTGTCCAACAGGGTGTCAGACTGATTGTCGATAAAAATGGCATTGAAATGATCGGGAGTTGCCGAGATCTCGCAGCCGTGCACCAGGATGAGAGGTTTGTCTTTCGCTGCCGCATCCAGCAGTTTAGTACCGGCCAGGTCATCCACCGGGATCTGGTCCCTGTGGGGATGGTATTCTGCATGATCGGTCAGGGCAAGTACATCCAGCCCTTCTGCCAATGCCTCCTGGACCCTGACCGTCGGCCATACAGTTCCATCTGAAAAAACCGAATGTGTATGAAAATCGCATTTCAGGGTATAGTATCCCGGAATATCCGGAATCTGGATCTTGCCCGTGTTAGTATTGTTGCGAATAAAGGGCTGGGCTGAAACCAAGCCTGTCAAAACGGAGAAAAGAAAGATAAGGGTAAGTGTACGCTTCATGGCTGGTAGGTTTGTTCATTGATTTCAAAGGTACAGGGGCACGAGGGCACAAGGCCGGGAATTGCAATTCTTCCTGTACCCTTGTGCCCTGGCGCCCATGGGGACTGTGCTATTTCAGTATCAGGTTCTCGATAAAAAACTCCATCATCCGGTCCTGGTTCAGCGCGGTATGCCCCATGTCGGGACCTACCTGAACCTCAAAGCTTTTACCGGCTTTCTGGAGAGCCCGGATGAGCTGAAGCGAATTGGCAGGATGGACGTTGTTGTCCGAGGTGCCGTAATAAATCATCAGCCGTCCTTTCAGGTTTTCAGCATAATTACCGAGAGAGGTTGCTTCATAGCCCGCGAGGTTCTCATCCAGCAGGCCCATGTAACGCTCGGTATAGATGTTGTCATAATTCCGCTGATCGGTGACCGCTGACATCGCGCAGGAAGCAGTGAACACATCGGGGTACCGGAGTATACAGGCTGCGCTGGTTGTGCCGCCGTATGAGGTCCCGCAGATCCCCACCCGTGTCTTGTCAACATAGGGCCGGTTCCAGAGGGACTTCATCCCGGCTGCGAAGTCGTCCATTTCCACGATGCACATGTGGCCGTAAAATGGATCCATGAATTTCTTGCCCCGCCCGGCACTGTTCCGTGCATCAAAGGATGCGACCAGGAAGCCGTATTCAGTCAGGGTACTCGGCGTGGAAAAATTCTCGCTGGCTGAATTGGTTTCCGGACCGCCATAAATGGAAATCAATACCGGGTATTTCTTATTTGGGTCAAAGTTCGACGGGAAATGCAGCATCCCTTGGAGTTCCGTTACTCCGTCGGCTGACTTGAAGGTGAACATCTCGACCTTCTTAAGACCCAGCTGGTCAAACTTGGTCAGGTCGCTTTTTACCAGTTGAGCCAGGATTTTTCCCTTGGCATCAACCAGCTGAGTAAATGGGGGCTGGTCATGCGTCTGGGCTATATCCAGGAAATATTTGCCATTGGGGGAAATGTTAACCCGGTGATTATAGGCCGGATCGGTCAGGCGGATATCGCCCTGTCCATCCAGTCCCACCCGGTGAAGCTGCAGTTTCATGTGGTTGTCCCCCGACCGTGCCATGTACCATATATAACCCGCCTCCTCGTCTACCCTCACAATATTGGCCACCTCAAAAGGATGCTGGGTAAGGGTTGCCAGTAGTTGTCCCGCCTGGTTGTAGAGGTAGTAATTCTTGTATCCGTTCCGTTCCGACATCCAGATAAACCGGTCATTGTCTTTCAGGTATTCCATGAAGGGAGTATTGTCTGTATAGCTGGGCAGCCATTCCTCACGGATGATTACGCGGCATTTCCCGGTAGCCGGATTGGCGGCAGCCAGCTCCATGATGTTCTGCTTCCGGTTTGTCCGGTGGAAGATCAGCTCGGAACCGTCAGAAGTCCAGGAGATACCATAAATATAATGCCCGATCACCTGGTCGTTGAAAGGTTTTCCATCTCTGGCATCCATCTTGGTGATCTTTTTGGTGGCCAGGTCATAGACCAGGATATCCACCAGCGGATTCGGGGCCCCTACTTTAGTGTAGGGTTCGATCTCAACGGAGTCCTGGATTTTCAACTGGTTATACTGGAGGTAATAATCCTTGATCCCGCTCTCATCAAAGCGGTAGAAAGCCAGCTTCTTGCTGTCGGGCGACCACCACATGGCGGTAACCTGGGCTAATTCCTCACCGTAAACCCAGCTGGCCGTACCGTATTTGGTCCGGTCCTTCTCGTTGCCGTCCTTCGTGACAGCCACGACATCCGATCCGTCGAGCTTGCAGACATAGAGGTTCCTGTCCTTGTAGAAAGCTTTCAGGGTGCTATCCGGTGCTATTGCCCTGGTAAATTGTCTTCCCCTTTCGCGTAACTCTCCACCTGCCGGTGGCCTGCCCTGCCGGCCGGGAAAACCGAACCGTCCGCCCGGGCCTTCAGCCTGGCCGATCCCGGTTTCAATGGCTTTCAGCTTTTTAACATTATAAGTGTATTTCTTACCATCCCATTGGTAATCAAATGTCTTGCTGTCCCCGGCCCAGGTTGCCATAATGCTTCCCTGCCTGACAGATCCCCTGATCAGGGGACTCATTTTCTGATAATTGTCGTAACCCGGCATACTCTTGAGCCGGTCCTGTCCCATGGCAATCATTAAAAAGCCGGCCAGGAACAGGAATCCCATTGACATAAAAAGCCTGATTGATTTTTTCATAGTGATCGTTTTAGCTGATCAAAGTTGATAAACTTAGTTTAAAAGATTACGGTTTAATAACAGGAAATTAAATTAACGAGTCGCCCGTCAGCCCCTATAACGCATTCACGCAGGATCCTAAGCCCGTATGCCATTTACCGGTCTTTCACGCAACGGACGGAATACCATTTCCCTTCAGAAGGATTATAACCCTGGCTGATACTCTTGCCGGCCAGGTAAAACGTAACGATCCACTTGTTCGAGGGTTCAGCGCTCAACGGGTGAGAGGTGGTCCAGAAAGTGGCTTCCCGGCCCAGTCCTGCAAGAGTTGCCGAGGGTATTGAGAATCCCGTTGCCCGTCCGCCCATCATCAATCCGAAGTCAGACAATCCACCCGGCAACAAGGCATCAAACAGTTCCTCCACATCGTAATTGGAGAAAAGCCTGGCCCAGTCTTCCTTTGAAGGGATCCGCCAGCCCTCCGGGCAGGTTGTAGGTTCCGGAACCGTATACAGGTTACCATACCTGTAATATTTCTCCCATCCGTTGATACTGGTCTGAAGATAGAATTTCGTTGTATCCTGTGTCGAAAGGTTCCGGCTGAACCACCATTGGTCCCCGATGAGCACCGTCCCGATATTCTCATACGTGAACTGGCCGGCGTACCGGATCATATCGGTCTGGTTTGTTCCGTTGCTGACCCAAACGGTGGTTGAGCACGTGTCGGTTCCGCCGGAAAGGTCGGTGAGCTCCAGGGTCGGCTGATATACCCCGGGATGGTCATACGTATGCAAGATCACCACATCATGTGTGGGTTCGGTATCGTACCTCCCATCTCCTTCAAAATCCCAGCGGTAGAACATTTTCGATGTCGCGGACTCAAAATCCCTGCAGAACCATCCGTCAAAACGGAACTGGGTCCGGAGATTACCCGTTTGGGTACTGACGCCGAATGCCGCTCGTGGAGGCACATTCCGGTGATAAACGCGGATTTTTTGGAGCGTGTCGTTCAACAGTCCCCGGTGGCTTTTCACCTCCAGCTTGACAAAGGAGAACACCACCTCATCAAAATAATGAATGATTACAGGATCTGTCAGCCATTCCGTATCCCAAAAGGCATCATTGTTCCAATTCCAGCGATACTGAAGGGGTTTGTCAGGAAAGTCGGGATCGATGGAAGCGGAAGCATCCAGTGTGATCGCCGTATCATTGGTCACGGAATCGGGTGACCAGCGGAAGGAAGCAATCAGCCTCGGATCTTCGAGGGTTACGGTAACCGGTGCCTTGATCCTCGTGATCAGGCCGGCCGGATCCCGGACCTCCAGGCCAACCTGATAAAAGCCGGCTTCGGAAAACCGATGAATTGTTTGTGCGATGTGATCAGGCTGGGTATCCCAGGTCCCATCGCTTTCATAATCCCACCGGAACGACAGCTGATCCAAGGAATCCTCATCATCCAGGGTTTGCGAGGCATCCAGCAGAAACTGGGTGTAGATATGACCTTTAGAGGGTTCCACGGTGAGTTTTGGCCTGGGCGCCGAATAGCCCCTTTCAACCGGAATGGTGAAAGAGGCGGTATCCCATCCTCCGTCGAGGTTGACCATTTCAATCCGTGGTCTCCAGGTACCCGGGGCATAATAGCGATGTTCATATTTCAGGAGCCGCGTCAGAGGGGTATCCCACCGCCCGTCACCATCCCAGTCCCAGCGTGAAAAAAGCCTGGTTCCCGTGGATGACCGGCTTTCCGATCCAGACAGGTCAAAAAGGAAGGTCTGGGTGGTGTTTCCGGCAACCGGCGATACCGATTTCAGTATGACCGGTGCTTGTACCGGATCCTCTGACCGGTCACAGGAACCGGTCAGTATGAAAATGACCGGCGTGATCAACAAAAGTCCTGTCCGGTTATTAATCAGCATCTTTGACGCACCTGACTGAATATAATTTGTTTTCGTTGGGATCCCATCCCTGAAGGACTTTCCGGTTCACCCCGTCAAAAGTGATCACCCAACTGGTCTGTTCAGAACTGGCCGGTTTGGTGGCTGACCAGTAATAACCATAACGATAAATTCCTTCATAAACGGCTTGGGATGCCTTCCAACCGGTTCCCTTTCCAAACAGTGAAGCGGCGAAATCCGAAATGCCGCCGGGTATTAAGGCATTGAACAGATCTTCCGGGGGATAATTCGAGAATAACCTGTCCCAGTCATTCTTGGTGGGAACCCTCCAGCCGGGAGGACACAGGCTTGCCAATTGCCTCAGGGGGTAAAAAAGGCCGGTTTCATATATATTCTCGTATTTGTTATTATAGATAAAAGTGGAGCTTGTATCGGCAAACTCGAGGCATACGTTCCGCGCAAACCACCACTGGGCTCCTATCTTGACAGTTCCATATCGCTCATAACCATACCCGCGGGTATCTTCAAACATGCCGGTTATATTGCTGCCGTCGCTGATAAAGACGGTCTTGTAACAGCTACCTGTATCACCGATTGGATCTTTCACTTCCAGCTGTACCCGGTATATTCCCGGATCATCATACTGGCGGAAAGCAATTAATTCATTCGAAAAACCGGCTTCGAATTGACCATCCCCGTCAAAATCCCATCGATAGAACATTTGGGAGGGAGCAGACTCCACGTCCCGGGAAGGGAAACA
Organism: uncultured Porphyromonadaceae bacterium; assembly: GCA_964547475.1. Lineage (GTDB taxonomy): Bacteria > Bacteroidota > Bacteroidia > Bacteroidales > UBA12481 > UBA12481. The sequence continues at coordinate 25,823 of CAZJNQ010000007.1, read as the reverse complement.
ATCGAACCGGAACTTTGTATTGACGTTCCCTGCCAGTGTGCTTACTATAAAGTTCGCACGGGGAGGTATGTTTCTATGATACACACGGATCTGCTGGAATGCTTCATTGACCAGCCCCCGGTAACTCCTGATCTGAAGTTTGACAAAAGCAAAAACGCCCGGTGCAAATACATGCGTAGTAATGGGATCCGTAAGCCAGTCAGTGTCCCAGACCCGGTCATTGTTCCAATCCCACCGAAAGGACAAGGGTTGATCCGGATTATCAAGGTCCTTAGACCCCGATGCATCAAACCTTATCGGGGTATTATCAGTCACGGAATCAGGGGTGTAGGTAAATTGTGCCGCCAGGCCCGGATCCGATAAAGTAACGGTGATGCTGACCGTGGCTAAGTTTTTTAATCCCGATGGATCTTCCACCTGCAAGCGGACCTGATAAAAGCCCTCTGCGGGAAATTGATGGAGGATTCGGTAAGTGTCGAGTTTTTTTGTATCCCAGATCCCGTCGCTTTGAAAATCCCATTGAAAGGTCAGCTGGTCGAGTGAATCTTCGTCGTCATGCGTCTGCGAGGCATCCAGCAGGAATTCGGTAAAAACATGACCCTGATATGGTTCCGCTTTCAGTACCGGCACAGGGGCTGTATACCCCCTGAACACGGGCACGGTGATCCCCGCAGTATCTGAACCGCCTTCAACGTTGACCATCTCAACCCGGGCATTCCAGGTTCCCGGAGCATAATACCGGTGCTCATACCGGGTCATCCGGGTCAAAGGTGTGTCCCACAGGCCGTTCCCATCCCAATCCCAGCGGCTGAAAATCTTGCTGCTGTTGGTTGTCCGACTGACTGATCCGGCCAGGTCGAACACGAAAACCTGGGCCGTGGTTCCCTGACCGGGCGATACCTTGATCTGAATAAGTGGCTTGTTAACCACCTCCTCACTTGAGTCACAGGAACCTGCAACGAGCAGCAACAGTAAGGTAAAAGCCGTATAGATGGCAAGTTTCATGGTCAATGAAACTGGGTAGTGTATTTTGTGATCTGGCCGTCAAATACCTCGACCTTCCCCCCGTCCTGAAGCAATCCGTTATGTCCCGGAAATCCTGAAAATTTACAGGAATCGTCGCTGCAGAGGCAGATGATCGAGGCAAAATAGAAGTATTCACCCGGAGGCAGGTAAAACTGGTAATGCGTGACCGCTTCCGACACGTTGCAGCAGGTAAAGAAAGTCCCCCTGTACAGGTCATCCGCCGTCCGGGCCAGGCAGAGTTCCACTTTTCTCATGCGGGCAGCCGGAATGCCCTGGATCCGGTAGGTGAATGCAATATCCAGGGTACCCATCGGAGTCAGTTCAGTCGGGTCCGGATCCGGCCCATCGGGAGCGGTAATGTCACAGGTACCCGTTATGGCCGGGAGCAGGATCAGGAGCAGTATTTTATGGAAGGTTTTCATATTTCAGGGAGTCAATTTGTCTGGATGTTAAAAATCCCAGGTCGCGGGTGAGGACATTGCCGGCCAGGGTGTCACACGTAAATGCCGATACGGGAAAACCATAAACGTGACGGTGGCTCATGCAAGAGAACACCCCGAAAGCATTGTCAAACATGTTGACCTCCAGCACCGAAAAGGATTGGGTATTGTTTTCAGCATTGATCTTGACGGCCAGGTCGTCGCCCCCGCAGGTGACATGAAAATCAAAACCCAGCGGGATGCGCTGGATGCCCTCAATGGGGAGTATGTTCCTGGAAACATCGATCAGGAATCTTTCTCCGGATATCCGCTGTTCGATGAAATTCCGCGTCGTGTCCTTTTCCGTTACCAAGCCTTGTGGCAGAACCAATGCCTGATCGGTCCGGATCCCACGGAGGATCTCAGCGTACCGGAAGGTCATGGTGGATTGATAGATCGAACCATAGGTCACCGGCCGAAACCGCACATAGAAGTCCTGAAAATTAAAGAGGTTGATGCTCCGGCCGGGAACGATCTCCGGGTCAATGATCGCAAATCCGTTGCCGAAACTCTTGGTCTGGGCGTAGACTACCCGGTTGGTCTCCAGGAAATGGATATAAAGGGAATAGCTGCAGGCCGGGATCAGCTTGCAAGGGATCCGGTAAACCTGGTTAGCCCCGCGGGGAAACAATCCCGAATCCTTCGGGTAGGTATCGATCAGGGTTCCGTAATAGATGTCTTGCTGAACGGGGGTGCGCTCTGCCGCAAGGTAAACAATGACTTCCTCGTCAATGGTGAGGTCCTCTTTCGTTGGCTTGTAATCCGGTTGGTCGAGGGGAATCATATAGGTCTGGCTAACACGTACATACTGATTTGAGCTATCGGGGTTCAACAGGCACCAGACCACCGGGATCGGATCCCCCGGCTGGTACAGATCAACCTCGGAATTGCAAGCCTGGGGCAACAGCAGGCTGACCAGGAGGAAGAGATTCAGTATCCCCGAAGATCGCCGGTGTGGTATTACGACCATAAATTTCAGAGTTAAGTTCGGGGGACTGTTAAAGATATAATAAACTTCTGGAAAGTGGAAATGTGGAAATGTGGAAAAGTGGAGATGTGATGATGTGATGATGTGATGATGTGATGATGTGGAAATCGGAGCGAAGCGGAGATCCCGGTAGTCCGGGAAGTGGAAGAGTGGATCGCCTTCTGTTCATATTCGTGTTGACAACTCTTCCACCCCCCTCCGGACGCCGTTTTGTATCTTTGTCCGATATGGTAAACAAACCGTCAGAAGCCTATTCCGAGGAGTCTATCAAGACTCTTGAGCCCAAGGAACATATCCGGTTGAGGCCCGGTATGTACATAGGGAAACTAGGTGACGGATCGGCCCACGATGACGGGATTTATGTCCTCCTGAAGGAGGTCATCGACAACTCCATCGATGAATTCATGATGGGGTTCGGGAAAACCCTGGAGATCACGATTGACGAGAAGAATGTCAGGATCCGCGATCACGGCCGGGGCATCCCCCTGGGTAAACTGGTGGATGCCGTGGCCAGGATGAACACGGGAGCCAAGTATGATTCCAAGGTTTTTAAGAAATCCGTGGGGCTGAACGGTGTCGGCCTGAAGGCAGTCAATGCCCTTTCCGGTGAATTCCTGATCCGGTCGTTCCGGGAAGGGAAATTCAAGGAGGCCGTTTTTCATAAGGGCACCCTTGCAGTGGAGAAGGAACTGCAGGATACGGAAGAGGATAACGGCGTTGAAGTGATCTTCAGGCCCGACCGCGAGATCTTTGGCCCTTACCGGTACCTGAGCGAATACGTTTCAACCATGATGAAGAACTATGCCTTCCTGAATGCGGGGCTGGCAGTCTTCTTTAATGGAGAGAAATATGTATCGCGAAACGGATTGCTCGATCTGCTTCAATCGAAAATGAGCGAGGAGGGCCTTTACCCGATCATTCACCTCCTGGACGAGGATATAGAAGTGGCCTTAACCCATGGCGACCAGTATGGTGAGGAATATTACAGCTTCGTCAACGGGCAGCATACCATACAGGGAGGCACCCACCTCGTGGCTTTCAGGGAAGCAGTGGTGAAGACCATCCGGGATTTTTACAAGAAAGAGTTTGACCCTTCCGACATTCGCTCCTCGATCATTGCGGCCATCAGCATAAAAGTGGAAGAACCGGTCTTTGAATCCCAGACGAAAACCAAGCTGGGATCCAAGGATATCGGGCCCGAAGGCCCGTCGGTCAGGAATTTTATACACGATTTTCTGGGTAAACACCTGGATAATTATCTGCATAAGCATCCGGAAACGGCCGATATCTTGCTGAAAAAAATACTGGATTCTGAAAAAGAGCGGAAAGCCATTTCCGGGATCCAGAAACTCGCCCGGGAGCGGGCCAGGAAATCCTCGCTGCATAACCGCAAACTCCGTGATTGCCGCGTTCATTACAACTCCCAGCATGAGCAGAGGCTGGAGACGAGTATTTTCATAACGGAAGGCGATTCGGCCAGCGGTTCCATCACTAAATCGAGGGACGTCAATACCCAGGCGGTTTTCAGCCTGAAGGGCAAGCCCAAGAACACTTACGGGGAATCGAAAAAACTTGTTTATGAGAACGAGGAGTTCAACCTTCTCCAGGCAGCCCTGAACATCGAGGAGGGAATAGACGATCTCCGGTACAATAACGTGATCATCGCAACCGATGCCGATGTGGACGGGATGCATATACGGTTGCTGCTGATCACCTTTTTTCTTGAATTTTTCCCTGACCTGATCAAGCAGGGCCATGTATACATCCTTCAGACACCCCTGTTCCGGGTCCGCAACAGCAAGCACACGGCTTACTGCTATTCCGAGGAGGAGCGGATCAAGGCCATACGGAAGCTGGGAGGCAAGCCTGAGATCACCCGGTTTAAAGGATTGGGCGAAATCTCCCCTGATGAGTTCAAGTATTTTATCGGAAAGGATATGCGTCTGGAACCCGTCCTTCTCCGGAAAGAGGACAATGTGGATGGAATGCTTGAGTTCTATATGGGAAAAAACACCCCTGACCGCCAGGACTTTATCATTGAAAACCTGCGCAACGAGGAAGATGAGGTCTTGGAGTAGAGCCGAACAGAATGAGTGAGGAGAACCTGAACAACGACGAAGCGAACGGGCAGTCGGAACAGCCTGAGAACGGCAATGGCCGGAAGCACGAGATCACCCACCTCCCGGGCATGTATGAGAACTGGTTTCTCGACTATGCCTCCTATGTCATCATGGAGCGGGCCGTGCCGCACCTGTATGACGGGCTGAAACCGGTTCAGCGGAGAATCCTGCACTCCATGCGGCGGCTCGAGGACGGCCGCTACAACAAGGTGGCGAATATCATCGGCCACACCATGCAGTTCCATCCTCACGGAGACGCTTCCATCGGTGAAGCTCTCGTCCAGATGGGACAAAAGGACCTGCTGGTCGACTGCCAGGGTAATTGGGGAAACATTTATACCGGTGACGATGCGGCAGCTCCCAGGTACATCGAAGCCCGGCTGTCAAAATTCGCCCTGGATGTGGTTTTCAATCCGAAAACCACCAATTGGAAAGCATCCTATGACGGAAGAAACAAGGAACCCGTTTACCTGCCCGTGAAGTTTCCCCTGCTTCTTGCGCTGGGAGCCGAGGGGATTGCCGTGGGACTGGCATCCAAGGTGCTGCCCCATAATTTCAACGAGCTGATCGATGCCTCGATTGCCTGCCTCAAAGGTGAGGAATTCACACTCCTGCCCGATTTCCAGACCGGCGGACTGGCCGATGTCAGCCGTTACAATGACGGGCAACGCGGGGGAAAAGTGAGGATCCGGGCCAGGATCGCCAAAATCGATAAAAAAACTCTGGTAATCACGGAGATACCTTATGGAAAAACCACCGGCAGCCTGATTGATTCCATTCTCCTGGCCAATGAAAAAGGCAAGATCAGGATCCGCAAGATCGACGACAACACCGCTGAAAACGTGGAAATCCTGATCCACCTGGTCCCGGGAGTATCGCCTGACAAGACCATTGATGCCCTTTACGCCTTCACCGATTGCGAGGTTCCGGTTTCCCCGAACACCTGCGTGATCAATGAGAACAAACCCCTGTTTCTGGGTGTTTCGGACATACTCAGGATCTCAACCGCGAATACGCTGGAAATCCTGCGCGAGGAACTGCTTATCCGGAAAGACGAACTGGAAAGTGAATGGCACGCCTGCTCGCTGGAAAAGATCTTCATTGAGAAAAGGATATTCATCACGATCGAGAAATGCGAAACCTGGGAGGATGTGCTGAAAACCATCGACAAGGGACTCGATCCCTATAAGCTGCAACTCCTCCGTCCGGTCGTACATGATGACCTGGTCATGCTGACCGAAATCAAGATCAAACGGATTTCCAGGTATGATGCCAGGCGGGCTGACGAACAGATACGGGCCATCGAGAAGGAGATGAAAACCGTCAACCATCAACTGGAAAACCTGGTGGATCATGCCGTGAACTATTTCACGGATCTGAAAAAGAAATATGGCAAGGGTTGGGACCGGAAAACAGAAATCCGGAGTTTTGACACGATCGAAGCGGCAAAGGTAGTGGTGGCCAACGAAAAATTCTATGTCAATTACGAGGAAGGATTTGTCGGCACCTCCCTTAAAAAAGACACTTACCTGTTTGACTGTTCCGATATTGATGACATTATCGTATTCAGGAAGGATGGCACCTACCTGATCACGAAGGTCAGTACCAAAGCCTTCCTGGGCAAAAACATCCTGCACGTGGGATTGTTCAACAAGAAGGATGACCGCACGATCTTCAATGTCATCTACCGCGACGGGAAGACAGGGTTCAGCTATGCCAAGCGATTTGCCGTGACCGGTGTGACCAGGGACAAGGAATACGACCTCACGCAAGGCAAGGAAGGAAGCAAGATCCTCTATTTCACTGACAATGCCAATGGCGAGGCTGAAGTGGTACGCGTGATGCTCAAGCCCAAACCCAAGCTGAAAAAGCCGAATTACGAGTTTGATTTCGGAGAACTGGCCATCAAGAACCGGAACGCGATGGGCAACATCCTTTCCAAGCATTCCATTCTCCGCATCTCGCTGAAAGAGAAAGGCGCTTCCACCCTGGGCGGGTTGAAGATCTGGTTCGATAACAGCGTCAACCGCCTGAATACCGATGGCCGCGGGCAGTACATCGGGGAATTCCTGGGCGAAGAACAGATCCTCGTGATCCTGGATGACGGCCAATTCCGGCTTTCCTCGTTTGACATCGCCAACCATTTTGAAGAAAATATCCTCCGGCTGGAAAAGTTTGACCCTGAAAAAGTGTGGTCCCTGGTTCTCTTCGATGCCGAGCAGAACTATTACTATATCAAACGGTTCCGGATCGAGGAGGACACTACCATGAACAAGCTGCAGCGGTTGACGGGTGAACATCCGGATTCCAGGCTCATTGTTCTCAGCGACAATCCCCTGCCCCGCTTCGAGATCGTTTTCGGCGGCAAGCATGAAGCACGCCCGGCCGAGAGCATCGAGGCGGCTTCCTTTATCGGGCTGAAGTCCTTTAAGGCAAAAGGCAAGCGAATAACCACCTTTGAAGTGAAAACCATTACGGAGATTGAACCGGTGGAGGTGGGGGAAGAGAGTGAAGAGAGTGAAGAAAGTGGAGAAGGTGAAGATGTGGAGAAGGTGGAGAAAGTGGGAATACCGGATGAGCCTGCTGTGTCGGTTGAATTATCGCCGGAAGTGGAGAACATTGCGAAACCGAAGCGTGGAAGGCCGAAAAAAAATCCGGCCTCCGGTGGGCAGGACAAGCCCGCACCGAAAATTGATGACACAGGCCAGTTTACCCTCGGATGGTGATCTATCCCGATAAACCGATCGTCCTGATGGGCTTTATGGGCAGTGGAAAGAGCACCCTGGGAAAAGCGCTGGCCAGAAAGTTCAAGCTGAGATTTACCGACCTTGACCGGTACATTGAAAGGGAGACAGGATTGCCGGTGCAGAAGATTTTCACGGACCAGGGTGAAGGCGCTTTCAGGGAGCTGGAGAAGAAATGCCTGGCTGTACTGCTTGAGGAAAAGCCGGGGGTGATAGCGATCGGTGGCGGCGCTCCCTGCAATGAGGAAAATATCCGGATGATCAAGGAAAAATCCCTGTCGGTCTATGTAAAGATCACCATCGGAGAGCTGGTCCGCCGGCTATCGGCATCACCGGTACCGCGTCCTTTGCTGGCAGGAAGAGATCAGGACGAAGTGGAGCCGTTTATCGCAAGCCTGCTCAAAACGCGTGAGAAATATTACTCACAGGCTGATATAATCCTCGAATCGGATTGCCTAACCGCGGAAGCGCTTGAGCGGGCTATCCTTCCTTCCTTTTGATCTTCAATACCCTGCCGGCCTGAAGTTTCGAGCTTGACATCTGGTTCAGCTTCATGATGTCTTCATGGGTCACACCAGGGTATTTCTGTGCGATTGTCCAGAGGTTGTCCCCCGAACGGACCGTATATAATACATAATCACCCGTTTCCGAAGCAGCAGCCGGTTCGCCCGACTGCCCGGTACCGTTTTCCTTTCCGATACGGGCCTGCTTTTCGGCAAAGGTCATGTCATTGACCTCCTTGATTTCTCCGGATTTTGCTTTCGGGACGTAGAGGGTCAGTTTCTGGCCTGCACGGATAAAACTGCCGCTCAATCCGTTCCAATCCTTGATGGCTGAAACCGTGACCTCGTGCCAGGCCGCAATCATGCCCAGGTTGTCACCCGATTTAACCGTGTAAATGATGGCTTCATCATCCACCCCGGGAGTTACCCGAACGGCTACCGGTTTTGACTTGGCCGGCTTTTCAGGTTGTTTATCGAGGTTATTCTTGGCGAGGTAAACATCCTGCTTGTATTTCTGAACGGAATCCTCCAGGGCGATGAAAGCGCTGATTTTATCAGCCGGTAATCTAAGATCATAGGGTCCTCCACCGGCCGGTATCATTTTTCGCCGGTATTTGGGGTTCAGTTGCTGGAGAATATTCATGTCAATGCCAAGGACTTCAGAAACCTGTGCAAGATGCAGTTCATGGTTGATCAACACGGTATCGGACCGGATCGGGATGGCGGGTTTGACGGCGCAGAAACCGTGGTTCTGGGAATAATTCATGATATAGGTTGCAGCGATGAAGGCCGGTACGAATCCCCTGGTTTCGACTGGTAGATAGTAATAGACATCCCAGTAATTGGTCTTGCCCCCGGAGCGCTGGATGGCCTTTTTCATGTTTCCCGGACCGCAGTTATAGGCAGCGATCACCATGTGCCAGTCCCCGAAGATCGAATAAAGTTCTTTCAGGTAAATGCAAGCCTGCTCGGTTGATCTTTCCGGGTCGAGCCGTTCGTCGACGTAGGAATTGACCGTCAGCTTATACAGCCTCGAGGTCCCCAGCATGAATTGCCACATCCCCATCGCCCCTACCCTGGACCTCGCCTGGGGATTCAGGGCTGATTCTATGACAGGCAGGTATTTCAATTCAAGCGGCAGGCCATGGGCATCAAGCTTGCTTTCAATCATCGGGAAATAATAATCGGCCAATCCCAGCATGACCGAGACCTGTTTTTTGCGTGTCTTGGTGTAGAGATCCAGGTAGCTCCTCACTTGCTTGTTATAGGTCAGCTCGATGGCTGAAGGGATGGCCGCAAGTCTTTTAATAAAAACCGAGTCGGGCAGGTCGATGATGTTCGTATCCAGGGTAAAAGCCAGGATCGTATCCTGGTAGGATCTGAGCGGAAGATGGTTGTTCAGCCAGGCCTCATAAAGGGAATCCAGCTTCTGCATGTAATCGCTGATCGCCGGATCTTTTTGAAGGCAAACGCTGTCCGGGCTGATGGCCGGAGTGGCCTGCTGGCCGTAAGCGGTGCCTGTGGGAAGAATGAGTACCAGGAAAAGAGTAAAGGCAACAAACTTTTTCAACATCATCATCATCATTTCAGTTTTACGATCATACTTATTCCCGCGCCAAGGCCCTGCCGGCCGAGCCACAATGCCCGTGGCCGAAGATACAGGCTCAGGTCCTCATTCACATCCCAGTCAAAAAAATGGGCATCGACATTGGCATCAATAATAGTCAATCCATGCCACGCAAGCAAGGCTAACGCTGAAATATCCCTGTAACGGCGATAGGAATCAATGTCGGAAAGCAGTTCAGCTTTGCTTTTACCGCTCTGATTTACAGTTGAATCAATGCCGTCAATTTCAAAAATATAATTTCTCTTGGAATCCTTGTAACTTTTCTGGTTCAGGTAGAGGAAATAACCTGCTGCTGCATAGCCGGTATAGACAATCGGCATTTTCCAGTATTTCCGGTTATACGCCTGGCCGCTTCCCGGCAGAACGGCGGCCATGATAAGGGCTTTCTTCGGCGAGTGCCCTGCAGGTGAGGGTTTTACCCGCAAGCGGGTTGTGTCGCGCCGGATCTGACCGGTGGCGATGTTGCCCGGGCCGGTCAAAAAAAACGTTGCCAAAAGCAGGACCGGCCAGAATGTGAATTTCTCAATCGGCTTCAAGATCCCGGTTGCTATTTGATCTGATCCAGTTTACCCAGTATCGTTTCCAGTTCATCATCCGAATTGAATTCAAGGATGATCTTGCCTTTTCCCATTTTGGTACGGCTGAACCGCACATTTACCTGAAAGAAACGCTTGAGTTGCTCCTGCAATTGTTCATTTTCGGGAAGCTGGGCTTTTTTCCCGGTTCTGAGTCCGCTATTTTCCCCGGGTTCCTCCTGCAGTTTTCTCACCATCTCTTCGATTTTGCGGACCGAGAGGCTTTGGCTGACTATCTTATTGAAGAGGGACAGCTGCTGGTCGGGATTATCCACCGTGATCAGGCTGCGGGCGTGCCCCATGGAAACTTCTCCCTGGCGCAATGCGAGCTGGATCTCGGCGGGAAGTTTCAGGAGCCTGAGGTAATTGGAAACCGTTGACCTTTTCTTGCCAACCCGGTCGCTCAGGTTTTCCTGTGTAAGATGGCACTCTTCGATCAGCCTGTGGTAAGAGATGGCCACTTCAATGGGATCCAGGTCTTCTCTCTGGATATTCTCCACAAGGGCCAGTTCAAGCATGGCCTGGTCATCAGCCGTTCTCACATAGGCCGGTATGCGCGACAACCCGGCCATGACGGCAGCCTGCAGCCTCCGTTCCCCGGCGATAAGCTGATAGCGGTTTTCTCCGATCTTCCTGACTGTTATAGGTTGGACGATGCCGATCTCCCTTATGGAAGAGGCCAGTTCAGCCAGGGCTTCAGGATCAATACTGGTGCGGGGTTGAAAGGGATTGCTCTCAATGCATGCAATCTCGATATCGTTGATGGAGGCTTCAGGCTTGAGGGACGCATCCGTCAAGATGGTGTTCAGTCCTCTTCCCAGCACAATCTTTTTCTCAGTCATGGGCAATTAGCAATCCGGATTAATCAATCACTTTTTCAGAATCCCTCATCTGGGTCATTCCATTCTTTTGGAGCAATTCGCGAGCGAGGTTCAGGTGATTCAGGGACCCTTTGGAATTGGCATCGTACATTACCACCGGTTTCCCGTAACTCGGGGCTTCCCCGAGCTTGACATTCCTTCGGATGATCGTACTGAAGACCATGGACTGGAAATGCTTGGTCACCTCTTCGTAAACCTGGTTCGACAGCCTGAGCCGGTTATCGTACATCGTAAGCAAGAAGCCTTCAATTTCCAGTTCCGGATTCAGGCGGCTCTGAATGATCTTAATGGTATTCAATAACTTACCAAGCCCTTCAAGGGCGAAATACTCACATTGAACGGGTATGATCACCGAATCGGCCCCCGTAAGGGCGTTCACAGTCAGGAGTCCCAGCGAGGGAGAACAGTCAATCAGCACAAAATGATAATCATCCTTGACCTGATCAATCACCTTTGCCATTAACTTTTCCCGGTTGGGAAGGTTCAGTATTTCAATCTCCGCACCGACCAGGTCAATATTCGAAGGAAGCAGGTCGAAACCGGGAACCTGGGTTTGCAGGATGATGTTTTTCGGGTTGACATCGTCAACCAGGCATTCATACAGGCTGGTCTTGATAGTCCGGACGTCAAACCCGGCACCGGAGGTCGCATTGGCCTGGGGATCCGCATCCACCAGGAGCACCCTGTATTCCAGGACCGCCAGGCTGGCCGCGAGATTGATGGCCGTCGTGGTTTTCCCTACACCGCCTTTCTGGTTCGCTATCGCAATTACTTTACCCATTCACATTTTTTTTGGCGCGTAAAAATAACGATTATCCGGTTACTTTCAGACACAAAGGTTATCCCTGGGTCTGGAACCGGATATCTTTGACCATGAGTTGCATGCCGGTCGTGCCCCTGAAAGTGTTCTCCTCCACGGTAAAGGCAATATCAAAAGGCTTGCCCTGATGCAGTTCATTGAACACGTGCCCCATTCCGAAGGCTATGCCATCAAACTCCGGCTGTTCTCCCCTGACCGATGTTACATTCAGTTTCAGGTGTTCCCACGAGCGTCCCACCTGCCGGCTTTTTCCATTGTCACGCAATCCCCGGCAAACGAACACCGGCGACATGTTGTCAGGGCCAAAAGGCTCAAATTGCCTGAGTATCCTGAAGAATTTGGGAGTGATTTCCGAGAGCTCGATTTCGCAATCGACAATGACCTGAGGAACGAGTTGCTCATCCGTGATGGTGGATGCCACTACCTCTTCAAACCGTTCGGTAAAAGCTTCCACATTTTCCAGGGGCATGCTTAAGCCGGCTGCATATTTATGGCCTCCGAAACTCTCCAGCAGGTCGCTGCAGGCATTGATGGCATAATAGAGGTCGTAATTATCCACCGACCGGGCCGATCCGGCCGCCATTCCGCTTGAACGGGTCAATATCACGGTGGGGCGGTAATAATAATCGATCAACCGGGAAGCCACGATCCCGACCACCCCTTTATGCCATTCCGGGTGAAACAGGACCGTTGTTTTCCGATTTTTCATGGTTTCGTTGTTTTCAACCATTTTCCGTGCCGTCTCGGTGATTTCCACATCGATATTCTTGCGGTAATCGTTATAGGTATCAACCTTGCCTGCCAGCTCCAGCGCGTCCTGCTCGTTCCTGGCAATCATCAGTTCCACCGCACTTTCCCCTGAGGAGATCCTGCCAGCGGCATTCAGCCGCGGACCGATCTTGAAAACGATATCTGAAACGGTGATCTGCTTCTCTTCACAGTTGCTGATCGTCAACAAGGCCTTCAATCCCGGAACCGGATTTTCATTCAGCTTCTTCAGCCCGTGATAAGCCAGTATCCGGTTTTCACCGGTCATGGGGACCAGGTCAGCAGCAATGGAAACACAAACCAGGTCGAGGTATTTGGATATGTGGCTGAAAGGAATGCCGTTCCTGAGGCAAAAAGCCTGCAGCAGCTTGAACCCGACCCCACAGCCGGATAATTCCTTATAAGGATACTCACAGTCGGGCCGCTTGGGATCCAGAATGGCAACCGCCTCCGGAAGCTTTTCGTCAGGGAGGTGATGGTCGCAGATAATGAATTCGATCCCTTTCCTCCGGGCATAATCCATCTTGTCAATGGCCTTGATCCCGCAATCCAGGGCTATGACCAACGTGTAGCCGTTCTGCGCGGCATATTCAATGCCCTGGAATGATATTCCGTAACCTTCCGAGTAGCGGTCAGGTATATAATAACCGATCTGCTGGATCCGTTTCCGGAAAAAGGAGTAGATCAGGGCTACGGAGGTGGTTCCGTCGACATCATAATCCCCGTAGACCAATACCTTTTCCTGATCCTGGATGGCCCTGCCGATCCGGATAATGGCCTTTTCCATGTCCCTCATCAGGAAAGGGTTATGGAGTCCTTCGATCTGCGGTCTGAAAAAGTGCCTGGCGTCCTCGAAATCGCGGATTCCCCTCTGGACAAGCAGCGAGGCTAACACCCTGCCTGTGCCCAGTTCAGTCGAAAGGCTGTCAACAAATACCGGCTCCGGCTGGGGCAATATGGTCCAAAGTCTATCCATCAGGCAATAGGAAGGGAAAAAATAAAAGTACGGAAAAATCGGTTTTTGATATCTATTATCCACAAAGTATCTTTGCGGGAAATTGAATCAGCCTGATATGCTGGAATTAAGTGAACAGGAACAAATCCGGAGACAAGCTCTCGAGGAGATACGGCAATTGGGAATAGATCCCTACCCCGCTGCCCGGTATCCGGTCTCTGCTTTCGCGAATGAGGTGCATGAACAGTTCGACCAAAATCCTGACAAGTTTCAGCAGGTCCGGCTGGCCGGCCGGCTGATGACCCGCCGGATCATGGGCAAGGCTTCGTTTGCCGAGCTGCAGGATCTCACCGGCCGGATCCAGATTTATGTTAACCGCGATGAGATCTGCCCCAGTGATAACAAAGACCTGTACAATACTTTCTTCAAGCGGCTGCTGGATATCGGCGACATCATCGGGGTTTACGGGAATGTTTTCCGGACCCATGTGGGTGAGCTTACCGTGAATGTCACGGAACTTACCCTGCTCGCTAAAACGGTCAAGCCTTTACCGGTGGTCAAGGAAAAGGACGGGGTTATCTATGATGCCTTTACCGATCCGGATCAGCGTTATCGCCAGCGGTATCTCGACCTGATCGTCAATCCCGGGGTCAAGGACGTGTTTTATAAAAGGGCCAAGATCATCCGTACCATGCGTGAATTCCTGGATGCCAGAGGATATCTCGAGGTCGAAACACCGGTCCTCCAACCCATCCACGGGGGTGCGGCGGCACGACCCTTCAAGACCCATCACAACGCCCTGGATACGGAACTCTACCTGCGTATCGCGGACGAACTCTATCTGAAGAAACTCATCGTGGGAGGTTTCGAGGGAGTGTATGAATTCGCCAAGGATTTCCGGAACGAAGGGATGGACCGGTTCCATAATCCGGAGTTCACAATGGTGGAACTCTACGTACCTTACCAGGATTATCTCTGGATGATGGAACTGGTGGAAGAGATGATCGAAAAGGTTGCTCTGGCCCTTCACGGTACCACCCGGGTCACAGTCGGCGAGCAGGTCATTGACTTCAGGAGGCCCTGGAAAAAATACACCATGTACGGCGCCATACAGGAACTTACGGGTATTGATGTCAGCAGCATGAATGAGAAGGAGTTGCTGGCCACCTGCAGGAAGCTGGGACTTGAGACTGACAGCTCCATGGGCAAAGGAAAGCTGATCGATCAGATATTCAGTGAAACCTGTGAGCCAAAACTGATCCAGCCCACCTACATCATGGATTACCCGATCGAAATGTCACCCCTGGCCAAAAAGCACCGGAAAATGCCCGGCCTGGTTGAAAGGTTCGAGTGTATCTGCAACGGGAAGGAGATCTGCAATGCCTATACGGAACTGAATGATCCGATCGATCAGCGGGAGAGGTTTGAAGAGCAGCTTCTGCTCGCTCAGCGGGGCGACGAAGAAGCCATGGCGCTCGACGAAGACTTTCTCCGTGCCATCGAATACGGCATGCCCCCCATGTCAGGGCTGGGAATCGGGATTGACCGGCTGACCATGATACTGACCAATTCATCTTCCATCCAGGACGTCATTTTCTTTCCGCAGATGAGGCCCGAGAAAAACCGCCCATCATGAGGAACCTGTCTGTCAACATCGGTCAAGCACGGGATTTCCTGCCACCGGAGGCGCTCACTTCCTGGGCTTCACGTGTGAATCAGGCTCAAAAAGAACTGCTCGAAGGAACCGGCCGGGGAAATGATTTCCTGGGCTGGCTCGACCTTCCGGAAAAATCCCTGAAAACCGCCGCGGATATCACCCAGATTGCCGGCCAGTTTGCGGAAGAACTGGATGCAGTAATCGTAATCGGTATAGGCGGTTCCTATTTAGGAACGCGGTCCGTCATCGAAGCTCTGGCCGATCCTTTTGTAAAAGGCAGGAAAAATCCCGAGATCCTGTTCGCCGGCCATCACCTGGCCGACCGCTATTATGCCGAATTGCTCAATTACCTGAAAACCCGCCAGTGGGGAATCGTCGTAGTTTCAAAATCAGGCACAACAACGGAACCTGCAGTCGCTTTCCGCCTGCTTAAGAAGGCACTGGAAAGCCAGGCCGGCACCGTAAAAGCCGCGCGGCGGGTGATCGCGATCACGGACCGGTCTCGGGGAGCCTTGCGCAGATTATCGAAGCAGATGGGTTACACGACTTTCATCATCCCCGATGACGTCGGTGGCCGGTTTTCCGTCCTGTCGCCGGTCGGGTTGGTTCCCATTGCAATAGCCGGGTATTCGGTGACCAGCCTTCTCGAGGGAGCGCTTGCCTACAAGCAAATCCATCCTCACTCCCGCAACGGCCTGAATGACCCTGCCGCAACTTATGCCGCGGTCAGGAATGCCCTGCTGGGTGTGGGAAAGACGACCGAGATACTGGCCAGCTTCGAACCCCAGCTTCATTATTTCGCCGAATGGTGGAAGCAGCTCTTTGGAGAAAGCGAAGGCAAGGAGGGCAAAGGGATTTACCCGTCGTCGGCCGAATTCACGACCGACCTGCATTCGATGGGACAGTATATCCAGCAAGGCCTCCGCAATCTCTTTGAAACCTTTATCATTCCGGAACCTCCCCATTCACCGGTTGAAGTTCCCGCCGATCCGCAGGATCTTGACGGGTTGAATTTCCTGGCCGGCCGGAAAATGTGCGCGATCAACGATGCTGCCCTGGAAGGCACCGTTCAGGCTCATGTCGAAGGTGGTGTTCCGGTCATCCGGATCGAGACGGGACCGATATCGGAATATATGCTCGGAGAGCTTTTCTACTTTTTTGAGAAAGCTTGTGCTATCAGCGGTTACTTATTGGGAGTCAATCCCTTCGACCAGCCGGGAGTTGAGCTGTACAAGAAAAACATGTTCAGGCTGCTGGGGAAACCCGGTCATTGATCCGGGTGCTCTGCCATCCATTCGGCATCCATCCTGATCTGCTCTTCCAGCGTCACCCCATTGGCCAGGGCTTTTTCACTGATCTGCCTCATCCAGGCCGAATCCTTGGTGATGATCACGCGGAAGTAATCGGCATCATGGGGTATCCTGCCTGCCTGGTTAGCTTCCCATAACAGGTAGTCACAATGGCCCTTCAACTTTTCCGCCATGGGCACGGAGGAATAATCAGCCTGTTTCTGCACCAGGTCGAACCAGCGGAAATCCCGGATGATGTTCCGCATGAAATCATAGCGGTACTCCTTAGGACCACCCGGATAATAGATCCTGTAAAGAACGTCCGTGAAATCCCAGTCGAAGCGGTGGTAAAACCGCTCGGTGACCATGATCAGGACCAGATCCATGCTTTCAACCTCTTCCCGGATGTTGACCGAGCCGGTGTCCCTGGGGGCCGACCAGGTATCAGGGTAAATGTTTGCGTTGTAATACCAGAAAGCCTCATTGGCAAAAGCGGCCTGGGGGATCCCGGCACTCATCAGGTTAAAATAAAAACTGTCTGAAATAGCCAGAACCCTGGGCTTCCGAAGTGTATCATGGGAATCGAAATGATAAACCGGATAAGCCATCCGGGGATGGTGCGGTTTGCAGGCCAGGTTCAGGATGCTCGCCAGGTCACCATCGGTATCACGAAGGTCGTCTGATGTTTCCAGCCCGTCAATGACCAGGTCAGGGACCGGGATACCGAGCATCCTGTCAATAAAGGCCAGCAGCGTATCGCAGGCCATTACCATACCGCCCACCGACCAATGGATCCCACCCTTGGGAAAGAGTGGAAATGAGGTGACCGGTTTCTTGCTGAAGAACCATTGGTTCAGGTCGAGGAGATGGATACCTGCGTGGGCAGCCTCCCTTAAAATAGCGGTATAGTTATTCGTTCCGCGGGATCCTGGATCAAAACGGGCAGGGATATCTTCCTGGTCACAGGTTGCCTTGCCGGGTTCGAGGACGATGGCTACGCGGGTGCCTTTCCTGGCAAGGGTATCGGCTACCCTGGCCAGCCTGTCAAATTTCTGCTTCCAGAAATAATCGCCCAGGTAATCCCGGCCGGTAAAGGAGCGGATATAGTCCGACTCGAACAGGTTAAAGTTCTTGCCTACGACCACTCCGGCCGCATTGGCCTTGCGGAACAACGAATAATCGACCTGATTCCTCAGCCTGACCAGGAGAGGCCTGAATCCGATATTTTCTTCGGTCGCTGTGTTGAAACGTTCCTGAAACTCTGCCGAGAACCAGCTTTTCAGCGTAAACTTGGGATAAGCGGCCGGATCGGGCTGACCCACCAGACCTTTCGGATGAAATAATCCGGTTTTCTGCTGGATGGCGGGTAAAGCCAGCAGGCCGAGAAACAGGAGAAAGATGGATATTTTCGAGGTCAGTTTCATGGTCAGAACCGGAAATAGATGAAAGGATTGAATCCGGCCGATGTGATCGAACCCATTGACCAGAGCAGGAGCACAACGGCCATGCCTCCCGCGATCCAGAGTTTTTTCCCGTTATAAGGTTCGTTGATCATCTTCATCTGCCATTTCTCCACTCCCCCGATCAGGCCGTAAAAAGCAAAAAAGGCCGCTGCAACCAGGATCATCCAGAACTTCGGATCGAGGGTCCAGCCGGGATACCACGATTCAAAGCTGAACATCGTGCCGAGGTAGATCCATGCATCGCCCAGGCTATCGGAACGGAACAAAACCCATCCGACGAGAGTGATCAGGTAGGTCAGCAGCACGGACGGGACTTTCCCCATCTTTTCCGACCATTTCACCAGGAACAGCCGGTCAAGGATCAGGAAAAGGCCGTGAAAGGCACCCCAGACCACGAAATTCCAGGCAGCGCCGTGCCAAAGACCCGAAAAGAGGAATACCAGCCAAAGGTTGAAAAAAAGCCTTCCGTTGGTTTTAACCCGGTTACCGCCCAGTGGGATGTAGAGATAGTTTTTCATCCAGCGGCCGAGGGTGATGTGCCATCTGCGCCAAAATTCCGTAATGGTCCGTGAGATATAGGGATTGTTGAAGTTCTCCATGAAGGTGAATCCCATCATCTTTCCCAGGCCGATGGCCATGTCGGAATATCCGGAAAAATCATAATAGATCTGGAATGAATAGGCTATGATTCCGATCCAGGCCGTGGGAGCGGTGATATTTCCCGGGCCCATCGCAAAAATCTGGTCAACCTGCTCACCCAGTACATTGGCTATCAGCACTTTTTTTGCCAGGCCAAGGATAAACCGGTAGAGCCCTATGATCCGGTTGTCTGCCGTTTCCGATGCCGACCGGTCAACGATCTGATCCGCAATTTCATGGTAACGGATGATCGGTCCCGCTATCAGCTTGGGAAACAAGATGATATAGGTCTGATAATCCCAGAAGTTTTTCAGCGGGGCATGCACCCTTCGGTAAACATCAACCACGTATGTGATGGTTTCAAACGTGTAAAAGGATATCCCGATGGGCATGATCAGTTTGGTCCAGTGAACGCCGGACATTCCGAAGAGCGACAGGAATGAGTTCAGGTTATCGATGAAGAAGCCGGAATACTTGAAATAGATCAGCAATCCCAGGTTCATGGAGACCGACAGGGCCAGCAACAGTCGCCGGTGCAGCCTTTTTTGCATGCCCGACATCCAGCGCACCAGGTGAAAATCGATGAAAGTGGTGCCCAGGATGACAAAGATGAATTTTGGCGCTCCCCAGCTGTAGAACACGATGCTGTCCGCCAGGATGATCCAGTTACGGTATTTCCCCGGGGTGATGTAATAGGCGATCAGGAATACCGGCAGGAAATAGACCAGGAACAGGCTGCTGCTGAATACCATGGCAAGGCCGGTTTTCTCGGTTACAGGTTAGCCGATGTTTTTACTGACAAACCCGTCGAGGATCATCCGGAGGTCAGGATCCCCAATTTCCTGGAGGTCATAGTAAACGCGGGTCGAAGGCTTTTTAATCCGGATAATCCGGTTCAGGTCGATGGGAGTGCCGATGATCACCGAATCGCAGTC
Source organism: uncultured Porphyromonadaceae bacterium (assembly GCA_964547475.1). GTDB lineage: Bacteria > Bacteroidota > Bacteroidia > Bacteroidales > UBA12481 > UBA12481. The sequence goes on along the minus strand of CAZJNQ010000007.1, from coordinate 6,354 downwards.
GGTCCGGTTAATCGTTGCTTCCAGGTCTTTCAGCTGTTCCTGTCCGTAACCCATCGCCGGCAGGAGTTTGCCAATATTCGGATAGATATCGAAAGTATCGGTCAGCCTGCCCACCGTAAAAGGCCTCGGGTCGACCTCCTCAGCCGCGCCGTATTTCCGTGCGGCAACCACACCTGCACCGATTTTCATTTCGCCGTGCGTCAGGGTAGGTCCATCTTCAACCACCAGGACTCTCTTACCCCGGATAAGGGACGGGTTGTCGACCCGGATGGGCGATGCAGCATCTACCACAATGGCGCCCGGGTTGGCTTTTGCTATATTCTCACGGACCTTCTGAACATCTTCCGGCCGGGCGGTATCGATCTTGTTGATCACCACCACATCGGCCAGCCGGAGGTTCACCTCGCCCGGATAATAGCTGAGTTCATGCCCGGCGCGGTGCGGATCCACAATCGTGATCGTAAGATCGGGCCTGTAAAAGGGAAAATCATTGTTGCCGCCATCCCAGACGATCACATCACATCCCTTCGGGTCCTTCTCGGCTTCCCGGAGGATGGCTTCATAATCCACGCCTGCGTAGATCACATTCCCCCTTACTAAATGAGGCTCATATTCCTCCATTTCCTCAACCGTGCAATGGTGCTTTTCGAGATCTCCGATTTCCGCATAACGCTGTACCTTCTGGGCCACCAGGTCCCCATAAGGCATTGGATGCCGCACGGCAACCACTTTCAGACCCTTTTCCATCAGCACCTCAATCACTTTCCGCGAGGTCTGGCTTTTGCCGCACCCGGTGCGGACGGCAACCACCGCGATGACCGGTTTGGAGCTCCTGATCATGGTGCTTCCGGGGCCCAGCATGGCAAAACTGGCCCCACAGGAATTGACCAGGGCGCCGACGGCCATCACCCTTTCATAAGGAACATCACTATAGGAAAAAACACAGCAGTCAGCGTTGTATTTCCCTATCAGACCAGGCAGATCCTCCTGCGCGTATATCGGAATTCCGTCGGGATACAATTTGCCGGCAAGGGCAGCCGGATATTTGCGGCCGTCAATATCGGGAATCTGGGCAGCCGTGAAGGCGACCACCTCGTAATCCGACTGGTCCCGGTAATAAGTGTTGAAATTGTGAAAATCGCGCCCTGCTGCTCCGATAATGATGATCCGTTTCCGTGACATAAAGCCTCCTTGACAATCTTTCAGGTTTAATTTAATGGGGTAAATATAGCCGTTTCGTTCAAACCCCGGCATGATTAAGGTCTCTGTTTATGAAACGACCTGATACCGGTCGGTATCGAGCCGGATCAGAATGAACAGGAGGATGGTAAAACCCCACAGGGAAGAGCCCCCGTAGCTGAAAAAAGGCAGGGGTATCCCGATGACCGGTACCAATCCGATGGTCATCCCTATATTGATGGCGAAATGGAAGAAAAAGAGGGACGCCACTCCATAGCCGTATACCCGGGAAAAAACCGATCGCTGCCGTTCAGCCAGGTAGGTGATCCGGATGATCAGCCCGGTAAACAGGGCCAGAATGAACAAGCTCCCCAGAAAACCCCATTCTTCGCCGATGGTGCAGAAAATGAAATCGGTGCTCTGTTCCGGCACGAAATTGTAGCGTGTCTGGGTGCCCTGCAGGAAGCCCTTGCCCAACAGCCCCCCGGATCCAATCGCGATTTTCGACTGGTTGAGGTTATAGCCCTTCCCCAGGGGATCGCTTTCCAGGCCCAGGATTTGATTGATGCGTGATTGCTGATGGGCTTCAAGCACATCATGGAAGACAAAGTCAACCGAAAAGATGAAAACCAGTGCGCCAAACCAGGTTAGCAGCAGAAGCAGGAGGGGATTGTGTTTTTTCCTGATGATCAAAACAAGCCAGAGCACGAAGGCAATGAGGGAAGCGATGAAGAAAAGGCGACTCAGGGAAAGATCACGCCCGGTATAACGGCTGACTAAATAGGCCAGTCCAAACAGGGTTCCCAGTGACAGGAACCCAAAGTAAAAGAACTTCATGTTCCTCTGGTACAGCCAGGTGGCTCCAAGGGTAACGATGCTGATCACGGGCAACAGTATTGGAAGCGGAACTACCAGGGTGAGGATGAACAGGAGTATGGCCAACCCCCCCACAAAAAGCACCACCCAGGATAAGCCCTCCCTGTAAAGCACCAGGATAAAAACCAGGAAAACCAAGGCCGTTCCGGTGTCATTCTGAAGGAGGATCAATCCGATCGGCAACATCAGAATAACCCCGATCATGACCAGGCTTTTGAATTTGTGTATCTGGAAATTGAACCTCGAGAGGTATTTTGCCAGGGCCAGCGCGGTGGCGAACTTAACGAATTCAGCGGGCTGAAGGCTGAAGGACCCGATAAAGATCCAGGCCCGGGCCCCGTTCACCTCCCTGCCAATCAACAAGGTCAGGGGGAGCGTCAACAATGCCAGGGCAAAGATCGGATAGGCGAAGAAACTCCAGAATTTGCTGTCCACCGTTAGTACCATGATAGCAATGGCCAGGGAGGTCAGAATATAAAAGAATTGTTTGCTGTAACGCTGTGTGAAATCAAAAATCGAACCCGGGTCCTCAGCATTAAGGGTGGCCGCGAAGATGTTAACCCAGCCGAAAATGACCATGACCAGGAAGAGAATGATCGTCAGCCAGTCGAGCCTCGCAATAAAGTTTGTCCTCGGATTTACCATCAGAATTGCTGATATTCTAAAATGATCTGTTCTTTTTCGGTCTGTGTTATGGTGCCGTTCAGGTATTTCTCGATCATCAGGCTCGCGATGGTCGCGGCCCACATGCCTCCCACTCCTGCGTTTTCCACGTAAGCCACTATGGCTATCCTGGGTCTTTCTTTAGGGGCGAAAGCCAGAAAACCCGAATGATCCTCTTTTTGAACATTCTGCACCGTGCCGGTTTTCCCGCACACCACCACGCCTGGTACCTGTGCCCTCGAACCCGTGCCGCCGGGTTCGTAAACCACCTGCTGCATGCCATCGGAAATGATGTCAAAATACCTGGGATCCACCACTGTCCGGATCGGTTGCGTGAACCGGGAGGGAATAGTGTCGGTGCCTTCAACGGCCTTGACAAAGTGCGGGATAAAGTAATATCCCCTATTGGCTATGATGGCGGCCAGGTTCGCAACCTGAATGGGTATCGTCTCAACCTCCCCCTGACCGATGCAGTTTGAATAAATCGTGCTGAATGCCCACCGGCCATTGCCGTACCACTTGTCGTAATAGGCCGCATCCGGAATGAGACCGGGCTTGATGCCGGGCAGGTCGACAGGCAGAACCTGCCCAAGCCCGAAAGTTGTCACTATCTTGTTCCATGCCTCAAGGCCGAGCTCGCTGTCGCGGAATACGGATGTACTCTTGCCCTGCTGGATTATTCTCCTGAAAACGGTGTAAAAATAAGGGTTGCAGGAATACCGGATCCCCTCCCTCAAGCCGTGGGCATTGGGATGGTTGTGACAACCAATGATACTTTTGTTGCAATCGGCGCTGTAATATTCGTCGATCACCCCCATTTGCAAGGCCACCAATGCCTGCACCAGCTTAAAGATGGACCCGGGTGAATAGCGCGACATGGTAGCCCGGTTAAAAAGGGGATTCAATGAATCATTCGTGAGCCGCTCGAAGTTCTTGCCCCGGATACGGCCGACCAGCTCGTTGGGATCATAGGCGGGGCTGGAGATCATGGCCAGGATCTCACCGGTCGAGGGTTCGATGGCGACAATGCTGCCGCGCTTATGAGCCATGAGCTTTTCTCCGTATTGTTGCAGGTTGGCATCCAGCGTGATGGTCAGCTTTTTACCGGGCTCAGGAGCGGTATCAAACCTACCATTGTCAAAACTGCCCTGGATCCGGTTATGGACATCCACCAATTTGAAGAGAATGCCCTTGCGGCCCCTCAGTATCTCCTCATACTCGGCTTCCAGACCCGATTTCCCGATATAATCACCGCTCTGGTAATAAGGATCGGAATCAATGTCTGATTGATTGACTTCACCCACATAGCCCAGGACGTGAGGCGCGATCGGCTCGGGATATTTTCTCTGCGTTCTGACCTGAAGCGAAAATCCGGGATATTTGTAGAGTTTCTCCTGTAAGGCGGCTATCTGCTCCGGGGAGACATTCCGCACCACGGCCGATTGCCTGTAACGCGAGAATTCCCGGGCTTTTTGCATGCTCTCCCGGAATTCCAGCCGGTCCACTGCCAGCAGGTTGCACAGGTCGGCCGTATCAAATGATTTCACCTGCTGGGGCAACACCAACAGGTCATAGACGGCTTCGTTAAAAACCAGGACCTTGCCATAACGGTCGAATATCATGCCCCGGCCGGGATATTCGATCTGGCGCAGCTGGCTGTTATTGGCGGAGGAAAGCTTGTAGGACTGGTCAATGACCTGGATATAAAAAAGCCGGAACAGAAAAATGACAGCCGTAAGGAGCACCATGCCCCCAATTACATATTTCTGGTTGACATTCTGATTTCGCATTCCGCCTATCTCGGGATTTTAAAACGGAAACCTTCCCATAAGAGAATGATGACCAGTGAGAACAATCCGCTAAACAGAACGCGGAGGATGGTCCGGAGAATATCCCTGAAGGAGAGATCTTCCAGAAAAAACAGTACAAAATGATGTATGCCAACCATGATCATGGCATAGCCGACGAACCAGAGTAGCCCGTAATTTTTTGAATCGGGAAAAGTACCCGGTTCGTATTCATCCCGTGGGTTGATCCATTTGAGCACCGTCGGCCGGAGAAAAGCAATAAGAACGCATACGGCGGCATGGGTTCCCAGTGAAGAACCGTTTCCGGCAAGCCCTTGCGGGAAGACGTCTATTCCAAGCCCCAGGAGGAAGGAGGAAAGGAGCAGCAGCCATCCCGGGGTTTCAAAGGGCAGTACCAGAATATACCAGATGTAGAAATAAGGATTGATATACCCGCTGAATTGGATATTGTTGAGGACCAGCACCTGGAACAGGATAACCAGGATAAACCGGAACAGGTATCGGTTCAGCTGATCAATCATTGGTTTCCTCCTCAAGGCGTTCCTGCTCAGCCTTCCTGAAATTCCGGATCACGTATACCCGGGTCAGTCTTTTGAAATCCTGGTTCAGCCTGATGGTCAGTTCATAAAAGCTGCCCGCCGGGTTTCGTTCGATCCGGGTCACGAAACCGACCATTTCACCTTCAGGAAAGATGGTTGACAGGCCACTGGTCACGATCGTATCACCTATATAGACGTTGACATGGCTGGGGATTTCGGATACCAGTCCTTCACGGTAGCTGTGGCCCGGCCAGGTCAGGGTACCGAAATAGTTCCCGGACGTCATCTTGACGCTACCCCTGAATTTTGAGTTCAGAACAGGTATGACCGTTGAGTAATTAAGCGAAACGTTCCGGATCATGCCCACTATTCCCTGGGGACCGACCACTCCCATGTCAGGCCTGATTCCCCGGGCCGTTCCCGCACTGAGGGTGATATAGTTGTTTTGCTTGTGGATTGAATTATTGACCACTTGCGCGGGTACGAAATCATAAATGGCACTCCCGCCTGAAAGGGATGACAGGGAATCTCCTGCCATACTTGGGGGCCGGTTTGCCAATTCATTCCTCAGGCGGGCATTTTCGGTAACCAGGGTGGCATTTTCCGTCGTCAGGTGAAAAAACCGGGTGACCTGGCTGACCTGGGTATAAAAGAATCCGTTGATGCCCTGGGCGAATTGGTAGAGCCGGGCATTCGGGAGCGGGTTGGTCCGGACGACCAGGGACAATGCAATGACCTCCAGTATGACGAAGATAATCTGGAAACTAAACCGGATTATGAATCGTATGAGGTTTTGCATCGTTCATCATTCTATCTCGTGAGGAACGGGAACCGGCTGATATTCTTCAAGGCGATCCCCGTGCCCCTGGCGACATCATGGAGAGGGTCATCCGACACTTTGAACGGGATGTTGATCTTGTCGGTCAGGCGCTTGTCGAGCCCTTTCAGCAGGGCACCGCCTCCCGTGAGGTAAATGCCATTGTTGACAATATCGGCATAAAGCTCGGGCGGGGTGCGTTCCAGAACGCTTAAAACGGCCGTTTCCACCTTGGAAAGGGATTTGTCGAGTGAATGGGCTATCTCGCTGTAGGAGACCGGGAGTTCGATTGGAAGGGCTGTCATCTGGTTAGGGCCCTTGACTATATAGTCCTGCGGAGGATTGGAAAGCAGCGGCAAGGCAGCCCCTACGTTTATCTTGATATCTTCTGCGGTTTTTTCACCCACCTTGACGTTATGCTGGTGACGCATATAAGCCTGGATATCCAGGGTAAACTCATCACCGGCCTGTC